>NZ_JAMYKZ010000018.1:0-120565 GCF_040317735.1 Mesorhizobium sp. M1399 | reverse complement strand
CGAACCGTGCACTGGATAATCAGCAGACGCACGAGATGAAGGGCGCGCGTGCGAGGGAGAACTGGCCGGAGATCAGTGTCGTGCCTTGGTAGGAAATGTCGGCAGGACAGAGGGGGGTGCCTCGCGCCAATATCTCGCAATTATTTGCATTGCGGTGCGACCGAAAACGGGGCGCCGAAACGCTCCGTTTCGATTACGCCGTCGATCGCCGTTCAACCGTTGACCAGGGCCAGCAGCTCCTCGGTATAGCGCTTGCCGACCACCTTCTCCGGCGACAGCGCGTCGCCGATGGACGCCACTTCGGCCTGGCTCAGCACAATATCGGCTGCCGCCGTATTCTGCTCCAGATGGCGGATTTTTCGCGCACCGGGGATCGGGACAATGAAGTCGCCCTGATGCAGCACCCAGGCGAGCGCCAGCTGTGCCGGCGTTACGCCCTTCTCGGCGGCCATCTTTTCCAGCACGGCGACGACCGCCGCATTGGCCGCCATGGCGTCGGCCTGGAAGCGCGGCAACCCGCGGCGCCAGTCGTCGGCGCCGAGAACATCGGGCTTGGCGATCGTGCCGGTGAGCAGGCCGCGGCCGAGCGGGCTATAGGGGACAAAGCCGATGCCGAGCTCGCGGCAGACGGCAAACACCTCTTCCTCCGGATCGCGGCTCCACAGCGAATATTCGCTCTGCACCGCGGCGATCGGATGCACGGCATGCGCCCGGCGGATGGTCGCCGCACTCGCCTCCGACAGGCCGAGCGCCCGCACCTTGCCCTCGCGCACCAGCTCGGCCATGGCGCCGACCGTATCCTCGATCGGCACGTTGGGATCGACGCGGTGCTGGTAATAGAGGTCGATGACCTCCGTATCCAGCCGCTTCAACGACGCTTCGGCAACCGCCTTGACGTGTTCCGGGCGGCTGTCGACGCCGGCCATGCGCTCCATGCCGCTGCCTTCTTCCAGGATCTTGAAGCCGAATTTCGTCGCAATCGTCACCTTGTCACGCACCGGCTTCAGCGCCTTGCCAACCAGGATTTCGTTCTCGTAGGGGCCATAGACTTCGGCCGTGTCGAAGAAATTGACGCCGATGTCGACAGCGTGGCGCAGCGTGGCGATCGCGTCCGCCTCCGGCTGGCCGCCATAGGCAAAGCTCATCCCCATGCAGCCGAGGCCGACCGGGTAGACGTCAAGTTCATTGCCGAGCTTGCGGGTTTGCATCACGTATCTCCTTGTTGTGATGGTTGTGATGCCGCAGAGATAGCGTCTTGCGCTGCGTTCGATAATCGGCTCTCATTTGCACAGGCTGTTCCAAAAAATAGATCAATGAAGCGAACCCATCTTTCACAGCTCGCTGTACTGGCAACGGTCGCCCAATGCGGCAGTTTTCGCGGCGCGGCCAAGGAGCTGGCAATCGCGCCATCGGCGGTCAGCCACGCGGTTTCCAGCCTGGAAGCGCGCCTCGGCGTCCGCCTTCTGGCGCGCAGCACGCGCAGCGTCGCTCCGACCGAGGAGGGCGCGCAGCTGCTCGAGCGCCTCAGGCCGGCGCTGTCGGAAATCGACCTGGCGCTGGAATCGGCGATCGAGGCGCGCGACCGGCCGGCCGGCAATCTCAGGCTGACCGTGCCGCGCACCGCGGCCCACCTGACGCTGACGCCAAGGCTCGGCGCCTTTGCCGCTGCCTATCCCGACATCGTGCTGGAGATCGTCATCGAGGACCGCTTCACCGATGTGGTCGAGGGCGGCTTCGATGCCGGCGTGCGGCTGGGCGAGAGCCTGCAGCGCGACATGATCGCCGTGCGCATCGGGCCGGACCTTCGCGGCGCAGTCGTCGGCGCGCCATCCTATTTCGAGACCATGCCCAAGCCGCAGCATCCGCGCGATCTTGCCGGTCACCGCGGCATCCGCTTCCGCTTCTCCAGCGGCATTCTCTATCGCTGGGAATTCGAGAAGAACGGCGAGGAGATCGAAATCCCGGTGAAAGGGCCGCTGATCCTCGACGAGGACCATCTGATTGCCAACGCCGCGGTCGACGGCGCCGGGCTCGCCTTCGTGTTCGAGGACTATGTCCGCGACGCGCTCGCCGCCGGCAAGCTTGTTCGCGTGCTGGAGGACTGGTGCCCGCTTTTCGACGGCTTCTTCGTCTATTACCCAAGCCGCCGCCAGATGCGGCCGGCGCTCAGGGCCTTTGTCGATTTCTTCAAGGTCGGCGAGTAAGCCAACCCTCCCCACAAGGGAGAGGTGGAAGAAAGCCGACCTGGCATTCGTTCACCGACCATGTCAGCACTGCCCAAAAACCAGGCCACCGGCTACGGCTGGACGGCGATCATCCTTCACTGGCTGATCGCGGCGCTCTTTATCGGCCAGTTCGTGCTCGGCTTCGTCATGGTGCGACTGTCCAGCCAGCGCACCGCCTTCGAACTGATCCAGCTGCATAAATCCTTCGGCTTCCTGCTGCTTGGGCTGGTCATCCTGCGCATCGCCTGGCGCCTTGGCAGACCGGCCCCGCCGCTGCCGCGCTCGGTCGGCCCGTTCGAGCGCCGCATCGCGCCACTTGTCCATCTTGCGCTTTATGCGTTTCAGCTCGCTCTGCCGCTGTCGGGCTGGGCGCTGGTCTCGGTCTCGGTGCTGGAGATCCCGAGCGTGCCGTTCAATCTGTTTGTTATGCCCAATCTGCCGCTTGGCGAATCGGACGTGGCTGAAAGCTTCTGGGCAGCGACGCACTGGTATCTCGCCTATGCCGGCATCGGACTTGTCGCTTTGCATCTGGCCGCGGCGCTGCGTCATCATTTCTGGCTGAGGGATACCGTGCTGATGCGCATGATCACGGCTTCGTCACATCGCGACACGGAATAGAGCGGGCGGCTCATTCGTTCATGGGGCGAGGACGCAAGAAAGCGTTGCCTGCCAAGAGGACCATTTCCATGTACGCGCGCATCTTCGGATTTGCGGCAGCCGCCGCTTGTTTTGCTATGCCTGTTTTCGCCGCCGTCGCCCTTGGCGACGCGGCCGGCAGCTACACCATCAGCCCGGGGAGTTCCAGCATCCACTTCTCGATCGGCAAGCTCGGCGGCGGAGGGCTCGACGGTGCTTTCTCCCGCTTCAAGGGCAGTATCCTCATCGACAACAGCGATGTCGGCCGGTCCCAGGTCAATTTCACCATCTTCCCCGAAAGCGTCGGTACCGGCCAAAGTCGCATCGACGCCTTTCTTCGCTCGGACGCGGTTTTCGACGCGGCCAACAATCCGGAGATCCAGTTCCGTTCGACCAGCGTCAAACGCACCGGCGCCACGTCAGCCCTTGTCACCGGCCGGCTGACGGCGCGCGGCAAGACCTTTCAGGAAAAGTTCACGGCCGAGCTCGGCGGCCTCAGGGCGGGCACGATAAAATTCCATGTCACCGGCAAGGTGTTGCGGTCGCGCTACGGCATGGATGTCGGCACGCCGATTTACTCCAACGTCGTCGACTTCGACATGACGCTGACGGGTAGAAGGGGATAGTCTTTGCAGGACCTGGGTTCGTCGCCCCCGCAAGGGCAGCGCCGGCATCCGGAAAAGCCGCAGATGATCGCCCTGTTCGCCGCCAGGCTCCCGCATTGGCTTTTCTCCTGAATTAGGGCAAACCTCCAGGCCTGCAATCGAGAGGAGAAATCTGATGTTCCGATGGGGTGTTTTGTCGACGGCCAAGATCGGCCGCGAGCAGCTTTTGCCGGCAATCGTCGAGGCGGAGAACGGCGTGCTGTCGGCGATCGCCAGCCGCGATCTGTCGAAAGCCCGGGCACTGGGCGAACGCTTCGGCGCGCGCCACGCTTTCGGCTCCTATGAGGAGCTGCTCGCCTCCAGCGACATCGACGGCGTCTACATTCCGCTGCCGACCTCGCAGCATGTCGAATGGACGGCCAAGGCGATCGAGGCCGGCAAGCATGTTCTGGTCGAAAAGCCGCTGGCGCTCGATGCCAAGGATATTCCGGCGCTGATCAAGCTGCGCGATGCCAGGAAGGTGCTGGTCTGCGAAGCTTTCATGGTCGTCTACCATCCGCAATGGATCAAGGTGCGCGAGCTGATCGCCAACGGCGCCATCGGCCGGCTGCGCCATGTCCAGGGCGCGTTCTCCTATTACAATGTCGACCCCAACAACATGCGCAACAAGCTCGATCTCGGCGGCGGCGCGCTGCCCGACATCGGTGTCTACCCGACGGTGTCGACACGCTTTTCGACGGGCAAGGAGCCGCTGCGCGTCCAGGCGACGATCGAGCGCGACAAGACGTTCGGCACCGACATCTATTCCTCGATCCGCGCCGATTTCGGCGATTTCGAGCTGTCGTTTTACCTGTCGACGCAGATGGCGGCACGCCAGGTGATGGTGTTCCACGGCGAGAAGGGATTCATCGAGGTGTTCTCACCGTTCAACGCCGGGCTCTATGACCATCACCGCGTCGAGCTGCACAACCAGAACCACAGCGAGGCGCAGGTATTCCGCTTTCCCGGCACGCAGCAATACCGGCTGGAAGTCGAGGCCTTCGCGCGGGCGGCACAGGGCGGCAAGGACCGCGTTTTCACCCTGGAAGAATCGGTGCTCAACCAGAAGGTCATCGATGCCATCTTCCGCGCCGGCGAGAAGGAAGGCTGGGAGACAGTCTAGGCCGGCCATGATCCCAAAAAATGAGGGACCGGTTTTTGGACGAGATCATGGCCAAATAGATGCCAAACGACGCGGATGTGATCATTGTCGGCGCCGGCCTTGCCGGTCTTGTCGCGGCGGCCGAACTGACTGAGGCCGGCAAGAAGACCATCATCGTCGAGCAGGAGCCGGAGCAGTCGCTTGGCGGCCAGGCGTTCTGGTCGCTCGGCGGCATCTTCCTTGTCGATTCGCCCGAACAGCGGCGCATGCGCATCCGCGATTCGTATGAGCTGGCGCTCGAGGATTGGCTGGGCACTGCAGCCTTCGACCGCACGGAAGATCTCTGGCCGCGCCGCTGGGCTGAGGCCTATGTCGGCTTCGCCGCCGGCGAGAAGCGCTCCTGGCTCATGCAGCGCGGCCTGAAATTCTTTCCGGTGGTCGGCTGGGCCGAGCGCGGCGGCGGCAATGCCGCCGGCCACGGCAATTCGGTGCCGCGCTTCCATGTCACCTGGGGCACCGGGCCTGGTGTGCTCGAACCGTTCGTGCAGCGCGTGCGCGAGGCCGTTAAGCGTGGGCTGATACGCTTCAAATTCCGTCACCGGGTTAACGAATTGACCCGGACGGGCGCCGTCGTCGACGGCGTGCGCGGCGACATATTGGCGGCGAGCGATGCCGAGCGCGGCCGCAAGAGCTCGCGCGAGATCACAGCCGATTTCGAGTTGAAGGCGCAGGCCGTCATCGTCGCCTCCGGCGGCATCGGCGCCAATCACGAGCTGGTCCGGGAGAATTGGCCGCAACGGCTGGGTGCGCCTCCAAAACGCATGATCACCGGCGTTCCCGATCATGTCGACGGCCGCATGCTGGCGATCACCGAGGCCGCCGGCGGCAGGCTCATCAACCGCGACCGCATGTGGCACTATGTCGAGGGCGTCAGGAACTGGGCACCGATCTGGACCGATCATGCGATCCGCATTCTGCCCGGCCCGTCATCGCTGTGGCTCGATGCGCGCGGCAAACGCCTGCCGGTGCCGCTCTATCCCGGCTTCGACACGTTGGCCACGCTCAGCCACATCATGAGCACCGGATACGACTATTCCTGGTTCATCCTGACCAAAAAGATCATCCAGAAGGAGGTCGCGCTGTCCGGCTCCGAGCAGAACCCCGATCTGACGGGGAAAAGCTGGCGCCAGGTGCTTGGCCGTGCCACCAGCGGCGTGCCCGCGCCGGTCAAGGCGTTCATGGAGAAGGGTGAGGATTTCATCGTCGAGCCCGAACTGCCGGCGCTGGTCGCCCGCATGAACGCACTGGCCGGAGGCGAGCCGCTGCTCGAACTGGCGCAGGTCGAGCGCGAAATCCGCGCCCGCGACCGGCAGCTCGACAATCCGTTCTCCAAGGACATGCAGATCACCGCGCTGCGCGGCGCGCGAGCCTATCTCGGAGACCGGCTGATCCGTACCGCAAGACCGCACAAGCTGCTCGATCCCGCCAATGGCCCGCTGATCGCCGTCAGGCTCGGCATCCTGACCCGCAAGACGCTCGGCGGGCTTGAGACGGACCTCGACAGCCGCGTGCTGGGCGCCGGCGGCCAACCGGTCGAAGGGCTGTACGCGGTGGGCGAGGCAGCCGGTTTCGGCGGCGGCGGCATGCACGGCTATGCAGCGCTCGAAGGTACGTTTCTCGGCGGCTGCATCTTTTCCGGCCGCAGTGCCGGACGGGCAGCGGCGCGAGCGGTGGGGTGAAACAAGGCGCTTTAGGCGAAAGGTTGCAAATTGACGTCTTGAAGCTTGGAACCGGCAAGCAAAGCCTCGAGCACCTGCTTCTTCAAAAACAGGCACTGCGCACGGGCAAGTTTCACGATGGCGGAAACGTCGCCTGCCTCGCAGGCAAGAACCAGTTCCTTTTGCTGGGCGATGATCAACTGGGTGAAGTCGCGCGACTTGAAGCCGAGGTGGAGAACCCGCGCCGACTGGTCGAGTATCTGGTCCAGGAGATGCGCCAGCCGCAAATTTCCCGAGAGCTCCGCAAGGGCCAGGCGAAAAGCACGATCGGCCGCAAGGAAGGCAATGTGGCTGCGTAGCGTCTCCGGCTTCAGCACTTTTTTCGCTGCCAGCCTGATATCCTCCAGCCCGCGCTCGGTCATGTTCGATGCCGCCACCCTGAACACTTCCGGCTCGATCAAGCTGCGGACATCGAAGATCTCGTTGACGTCCCGCAGACTGAGCGTCGCAACGACGTAGCCGCGGCGCGGCTCGCTCCTGACCAGCCCTTCCTGCATCAGGCGGGCCAACGCCGCGCGGATGGTAGCCTTTTTGATCTGGTATCGATCGCCGATCTGTTTCTCGGTGAGCGCTTCACCGGGGCGCAGCACGCAGGCAATGATGTCGTTCCTCAGCTGCTCATATGCCTGTTCCCTGCGAAGGACGTCGGCGGCTGACAGTGCTGTCGCCTCGACGGTGGCCGGCCCTGCCGGTTCGGCGGTCAACTTCGTCGTTTTCATATTCTGTCCGTCTGGCTGTCCCGTTGACGCTGGCCTCAGCATTCGCTAGCGTGAGCACCTCAGATTGATAATCTGAGCATCTCAGGAAGGATAACTGATATGCCTTTAGCCGCCAACTCACCTCTCTACGCCGTTGCCGATGATATCGTCAATGCCGCGAGAGGCCCAGATCCCCTCGAAGCGGTAAGGACGGTCCTGGGCGACTACACGAACCGTTTTCACGCATCGGGAACACTCGCTCACGAAGAAGACGACGACGAGGTGCTTCTGCATGCGAGCCCTAACCTGACGATCTATCACATCACGCTGTCGCCCGGCCTGCAGTACCCGCCTCATAACCACCTGATGGATGCCTTGATCGGCATCTACAAGGGCAGCGAGACGAACTTCATCTATCCTGTTGCCGGCAGCGAACTCGATGTCCCGGAAAGGCAGGACATCGCAGCGCCTGCCGTGGTGCACATGGCCTCAAATACCGTGCATGCGGTTGCGAATACCGGCAGCGCGCGATCGGGTGCGCTGCATGTCTACCTCGGCGATCTCACACGAACCCACCGGCAGCTGTGGAGCCCGGAAAGCAACCAGGCCGAGCCGTTTGACAATGACCGCTACCTGGCCGGCGCACGGCCCATTCAGCAGTCCGGGCGCGAATGAGCGCAGAGGCGTCGCTGGCGGCGAAATTGGCCGTGATCAGCGAACCCGTCGGAATCGCGTCACACTTGTCACTCTCGCCAATCCGCTATCAGCCCCTATCCTATCTCACGACCCAACACGTCGCGCCGGTGCGGCGACAAACCAGCAAGGGAGATGCACAATGACGGCACATCAGAATGGCACAGGCGAGCAGGGCTCGCGGCTCGCGATGAAGACACCACCGGTCGTTTCGCCTGACGCATGGGAGGCCGCGCGCCAGCAGCTGCTCGTGAAGGAGAAGACCGTGACCCGGGCTCGCGACGCACTGGCCGCCGAGCGCCGGCGGATGCCATGGGTGGCGGTGGAGAAGTCCTATACGTTCGAAGGGCCTGACGGAAAGGTGAGCCTGCTCGACCTGTTCGAGGGCCGCCGCCAGCTGGTCGTCTACCGCGCCTTCTTCGAGCCCGGCGTATTCGGCTGGCCCGACCACGCCTGCCGCGGCTGCTCGCTGGGGGCGGACCAGGTCGGCAACCTTGCCCATCTGAATGCCCGCGACACCACGCTTGCCTACGCCTCGCGCGCACCGCAGGCCGACATTGCGCGGCTGAAGGCGCGGATGGACTGGAAGATGCCCTGGTACACCATCACCGACAGCTTCGATGCTGATTTCGGCGTTGACGAGTGGCACGGCCATAACGTGTTCATCCGCGACGGCGATCGCGTGTTCCGCACCTACTTCATCAACAACCGCGGCGACGAGGCGATGGGGACCGTATGGAGCTACCTCGACCTGACGCCGCTCGGCCGCCAGGAGGTTTGGGAGGATTCGCCCGAGGGCTATCCGCAAACGCCGACGTACAAGTGGTGGAACTGGCACGACAATTACGGTGCCGAAGCCGTCCCCGACAAAAAATGGGTCGAGATATCGGACGCCGGAGAGGCCGCGTTCCGGAATCGCACCGAATAGAACATCTTTGGCGTCGCAGGATGCACGGTTCAGTTCGAACGCATCCCGCTCACTACCAGGGACAACGGACATGAGCGAGATTCATGCAGGCGGATCCGGCGGCGATGCGAGCCCGGCCGCCCTTGGCGCAGCCGACTGGCTGTCCTTCGCCGCCGCGCCGACCTTCGCAACCATGGCGCTGCTGACGCTTCTCGGCGGAGCGCCGGATATGATGTGCTCGACCGGGCAAGAGGCGTCACCGCTGGCCGGCATGGTCCCGATGTACCTGCTGATGAGCGCCTTTCATTTAGGACCTTGGCTGAAGCAGGTTTCCGGCCGGCGACGCCGCCGCAAATAGAGCTGTACCGGCCGACAAAGGCCCGTTCTGGTCGGGAAGACATCCCTCACCAGATCCACTCGCCCCTTCCCAAAACCGCTACCGCATCGACAATCCGGGTAAAGCTCGAGCGGGCGCGGCCGGCCGTGTGCCTGGCGCGCAAATAGCCATGCACCAGTCCCAGCTCCTCGAACCACCAGGCGCGCCCGCCTGCAGCAATGATGCGGTCGCGATAGGCTTCGCCGTCCGACGACAGCGGGTCGCATTCGGCGGTGATCACGACGGTAGGCGGCAGATTGGCAAAGTCGGCGTCGGCGAGCGGCGACAAGGTGAGATCGCCGGTGCGGTCCTCGCCCCCGGTCCTGATGTCCCTGTAGAAAACGAGGTCGCGCACGTTAAGCATCGGCGCTTCCGCGTGGGTGACATAGGAGCCGGCGGAGCTGTCGCCGCCAAGGCCGGGATAGACCAGAATCTGGCCGATCGGCTTGCGCGCATGGCCACGCGTCGCGTGGCTGACGGACGCGGCGAGATTGCCGCCGGCACTGTCGCCGCACAGCAGGATAGGCCGTTCGTAAGTGGTCGAAGCCCATTCGAAGGCGCTGATGGCATCGTCGAAGGCGGCCGGATGAAGGTGTTCCGGCGCCAGCCGGTAGTCGACCGAAACCACTTCGTAGCCGGTGCGGCCGCAAAGCTCGGCGCAAAGGTCGTCATGGCTGTCGAGCCCGCCGAGGATAAAACCGCCGCCATGGAAATAAAGCACCATCGCCGCCGCTTCCGGCGCCGGGGCGCGGTAGACGCGGGTCGGGATGTGCCAGGGTGTGGCAATGGCTGTGGTTTCCGCCGTGACGCCTTGGGGATAGCCGGCAAAGAACTCGCGGCACATCCGGTTATAGATCTCGCGCTGCTCGGCGATGGTGTAGTCGATCGTATCGGGTGGATAATAGGAATTGGTCCGCTCGATGAAGGCCCAGGTCTCGGCGTCGATGAGGGTTTTGTAGTTGGTCATTGGCGCCGAATGGGCCGCCAAGGTTGAGCTTGGACACCCCCCTCTGGCCTGCCGGCCATCTCCCCCGCAAGGGGGGAGATCGGCAGCTTTGGCCTTGCCGCTTGTCCTGCAACGCTGGAAATTGGCGAAATCCGATGCGACATCCGATCTCCCCACTTGCGGGGGAGATGCCCGGCAGGGCAGAGGGGGGTGTGAAGGATCGCCATCATCTCCGCAGCGTCACTTCCCCTTCCACACCGGGTCGCGCTTCTCGGCGAAGGCGCGAAAACCCTCGAGATTGTCCTCCGAGCCGTAGAGTGCGTCAACCGTTGGCAGCTGCCGGCGCGTCACCCGGTTCATCGCGTCCTGGAACGTCAGCGATTCAGCGACCCGAGCCGTTTCCTTGATCGCGGCGAAGACCAGCGGCGGGCCGCTGGCGAGCAGCCGCGCGATCTCCCAGACGCGGTCCTCCAGCCTGTCCTTGGGCAGCACCTCGTTGACCAGGCCCCAGCGATGCGCCTCGGCGACATCCATCCAGCGGCCGGTGAGCAAAAGGTCCATGGCGACATGGTAGGGGATGCGCTTCGGCAGCTTGATCGTCGCCGCATCGGCCAGCGTGCCGGCACGGATTTCGGGCAGCGCGAAGGAGGAGTGGTCCGACGCATAGATGAGGTCGCAGGATAGGGCCAGTTCGAAGCCGCCGCCGACCGCCATGCCGTTGACGCAGGCGATCACCGGCTTGTTGAGGTCGCGCAATTCCTGCAGCCCGCCGAAGCCGCCGACGCCATAGTCGCCGTCGACCGCGTCGCCGCCGGCAGCAGCCTTCAGGTCCCAGCCGGCGCAGAAGAACTTGTCGCCGGCGGTCTTGACGATGGCGACGCGCAGCTCGGGATCGTCGCGAAACGCCTTGAAAGTCTCGCCCATAAGCCGCGACGTGTTCAGGTCGATGGCATTGGCCTTGGGCCGGTCGAGCGTGACTTCGAAGATCGTGCCCTCGCGGCGGGTGGTGATGATTTCAGCCATTCTTCTTGCCTCCCAGCACCATCAGCGCGTCGGCGATCCAGGCGCCCTTGCCCTCGGCGCAGACGATCAGCGGATTGATGTCGAGTTCCTCGATCTCGCCGGCATTTTGCTGCACGAAGCCGGCAATGCCCGATATCGCCTCTATTGCCGCCGTGACATCGGCCTTCGGCCGGCCGCGATAGCCGTCGAGCAGCGGGAACAGTTTCAGCCCGCGCAAAGCGGCCTCGATGTCGTCACGGGTCGCCGGCAGCATCAGCGTGACGCTGTCGCGCAACAGCTCGACCAGCACGCCGCCGGTGCCGAGCGTCATCACCGCGCCGAACATCGGGTCGCGGGTGAAGCCGACCAGCAGCTCGGCGACGCCATCGCGCACCATGCGCTCGACATAAAGGCCGGTGCCGAGCGGGCCGAGATCATGGGCGGCGGTGCTGACGGATTCGGCATCCCTCAAATTGAGCCGGACCGCGTCGAGCTCGGATTTGTGGATGACGCCAAGAGCCTTCAGCGCTACCGGGAAGCCGAGCGCCATCGAGGAGATCACAGCCTCGACCGCGTTGCCGGCGCGCTCGCCCTTCGGCACCGGGAGCCCGGCCTCGATGAGCCGCGCTTTCGCCTCCGCCTCGTCCGGGGTGACATGGTCGCCAGCCGGCGCGCCAGACGCCGAGGTGTCGATCGGCTGCGCCAGCGGCTCGCGCCACGCCCAGCCGATGAAGGCTGCCGCCTGGGCGGCGTCCATGGCCTCGGAAATGCCGAACAGCGGCACCATGCCCCGCGCCATCAGCCCTGCAGTGTATTCCTCGGGCAGGTTCTCCGGCAGCGAGGAGACGATCGCGCCTTGCGCGCTGTTGGTCTTCAGCGCCGCTTCGAAGGCGCGCAGCGTCGCCCACCAGTCGGTGTCGGAGCAGCGGTCGGGGCGCGGAAAGTCGAGCACCAGCATGTTGAGGTCGAAGCCGCCAGACACCATGGCGGTGAAGGTGGCGGTCATCGCCGGCTCGTTGTTCCAGATGAAGGTATGGTAGTCGAGCGGGTTGGCCACCGCGACCAGCGGGCCGAGCGTCGATTTGACCTGAATGCGATGCTCGGCGGTGGGAGGCGGAAAGGTCACCCAGCGGCCTTCGGCGCTGTCGGCCATGACGGACGCCTCGCCGCCCGAACAGCTCATCGACGACAGCCGGTAGCCGGGCAGGGGACCGGTGACGTGCAGCAACTTCAGCGCCTCGATGAAGGCCGGGATCGAATCGATGCGGGCGATGCCGAGCCGCTTCAGGAACGCGCCGGACGCTGCGTCCGAGCCGGCCAGCGACGCGGTATGCGAGACGGTCGCCTGCCGCGCCTGCTCGGAGCGGCCGACCTTCATGGCGATAACAGGCTTCTTCAGCTCTCGTGCCCGTGCCGCCAGCCTTTCGAAGCCGGCCACCGAGTCGAAGGCCTCGATATGCAGGCCGAGCGCGGTGACGCGGTCGTCCTCGATCAGGCCGAGCGCCATTTCGGAAAGCCCGGTCTGCGCCTGGTTGCCGGCGGTCATCAGAAAGGCGATCGGCAGGCCGCGCTTCTGCATCGTCATGTTGATGGCGATGTTCGACGACTGGGTGATGATGGCAACGCCGCGACCGCCTTCAGGCAGCCTGATGCCGCCATGCTGGTCGGGCCACAAAAGCGCGCCGTCGGCGTAATTGATCAGCCCATAGCAGTTCGGCCCGATGATCGGCATGGGACCCGCCGCCGCGACCAGCTCGGCCTGCAGCCGCTCGCCGTCCTCGTCATAGGCCTCGGTTTCGAGGAAGCCGGCGGCGAAGCAGACCGCACCGCCGGCGCCGCGCTCGGCCAGCGCCTTGACCACTTCGATGGTCAAGTGCCGGTTGACGCCGATGAAAGCGGCATCCGGCGCACCGGGCAATTCGGCCACCGAGCGATACGCCTTGCGGCCGGCGACCTCGTCCTTGCTCGGATGCACGGGCCAGATCTCGCCGGCAAAGCCCATCTTGATCGACTGCGCGACGACGGCAGCAGCCTGCACGCCACCGAAGACTGCGATCGTTCGTGGGCGCAAAAGCCGCTCAAGTTTGTGCATCGTCATCTTTTCGTTTGAGCATGATCTTTTCCAAAAACCGGATTCCACTTTTTGGGATCATGCTCTAGCCCCCGAACGGGCGCAGCAGCGCCCGCGAAATGATGTGGCGCTGGATTTCCGAGGTGCCTTCCCAGATGCGCTCGACGCGGGCGTCGCGCCAGATGCGTTCCAGCGGCAGATCGTCCATCAGCCCCATGCCGCCATGGATCTGGATCGCCTCGTCGGCGACGAAGGCGAGCATCTCGGTGGCCTTCAGCTTGGCCATGGCCATGTCCTGATCGGTGACGGTGCCCTGATCGTACTTCCAGCCGGCTTCGAACACCATCAGGTCGGCGGCCTTCAGCTCGGTCGCCATGTCGGCGAGCTTGAACGACACGCCCTGGAACTTGCCGATCGGCTGGCCGAATTGCTGGCGCTGCGCGGCGTATTCGATGGCGTGGCCAAGCGCCCGTTCGGCGCGGCCGAGGCAGGTGGCGCCGACCTGCAGGCGCGTCGCGCCAAGCCATGAATTGGCGACGTCGAAGCCCTTGTGCACCTCGCCCAGAACCTGAGTGGCCGGCAGACGGCAATCGTCGAATTCGAGGATGGCATTGGTGTAGCCGCGATGCGAGACGTTGCGGTAGCCGTCGCGCACGGTAAAGCCCTTGGTGCCCTTGTCGACGAAGAAGGCGGTGATCTTCTTGCGTTTTCCACGCGAAGACTCTTCCTCCCCCGAGGCCATGAAGACGATGGCGAAATCGGCGAGGTCGGCGTGGCTTATGAAATGCTTGGTGCCGTTCAGCACCCAGTCGTCGCCGTCCTGCACGGCGGTTGCCTTCATGCCGCGCAAATCGGAGCCGGCGCCCGGCTCGGTCATTGCCAGGCAATCCCATTTTTCGCCGCGAATGCACGGGAACAGATACTTCTCGCGCTGCTCCGGCGTGCCGGCAAGGAGGATGTTGGAAGGCCGCGCCACGCAGGTCCAGTGCAGCGCGTAATTGGCGCGGCCGAGCTCCTTTTCATAGAGCAGCCAGGTCACCGTATCGAGCCCGGCGCCGCCGACATCGGCCGGCATGTTGGCGGCATAGAGACCAGCTTCGATCGCCTTGGCCTTGATCTCCTCGATCAGCTCACGGCGCAGCACGCCGGTGCGCTCCACTTCGCGCTCATGCGGGTAAAGCTCGTTCTCGACGAAGGCCCGCGTCGTCTCGACGATGAGCTTCTGTTCCTCCGAAAGACCAAAATCCATGGTCTCAGCCTTTCTTCTTTTTCTTCGGCTTTTCAGCCTTGGCCTTCTCGGCAGCCTTGGAGGCGGTGGGCTTCTTCGCCGCAAGCTTGGCCAGCTGCCTGGTATAGTCCTTATGCAGGGCGCCGGCGCCCCAGCCTTTGCCTTTGTTCTGCTTCGACAGTGCCTCCATGATCGCGACCAGATTGTCGTCGCGGATCTTTTCGAGTTCGCGGATCGACAGACCGTGCGCCTGGTCGTCCGACTGGGTCGCGATCAGCTCGACCAATTCGTCGTTGAACTCCGGCACATCCATCAGCTTGGTCCATGGCCATTTCAGGCACGGGCCGAACTGCGCCATGAAGTGGCGCATGCCGGCCTCGCCGCCGGCGACACGATAGACCTGGAACATGCCCATCTGCGCCCAGCGCAGGCCGAAGCCATAGCGCATGATGTCGTCAAGCTCCTCGACCGTGCAGATGCCGTCCTTGACCAGCCACAGCGCCTCGCGCCAGGCCGCTTCGAGCAGGCGGTCGCCGACAAAGGCTTCGATCTCCTTGCGGATCACCACCGGCTTCATGCCGATCGAGGCATACATCTCCTTGGCGACTTCGATCGCCTCGGGAAAGGTCTGTTCGCCGCCGACGATTTCGACCAGTGGCAAGAGATAGACGGGGTTGAACGGATGGCCGACCACCAACCGCTCCGGATGTTTCTTCATCGCCACCTGCATGTCGGTCGGCTTGATGCCGGAGGTGGAGGAGCCGACAATGGCGTTGGCCGGCGCATAAAGGTCGATCTCGGCCAGCACGCGGTGCTTGAGGTCGAGCCGCTCCGGCACGCTTTCCTGGATGAAGTCGGCATCGGCGACCGCCTCGGCGATCGTCTTGGCGAAAGTGAGCTTGCCCGCTTTCGGCAGGCCGCCGGGCAGCATCTGCTTGTAGGCGCGTCGCGCTCCCTTCATCACCTCGCCGACCTTGCGTGACGCCTCGGGGTCGGGATCGAAGATCGACACGTCGATTCCGTTGAGCAGCAGCCGCGCGACCCAGCCGGCGCCGATGACGCCGCCGCCGATGGCTGCCGCCTTGTTGATGATGCTCATGCGGAGGCTCCGGTTCTTGTGCTGGCTGTTGCGGGGTCGGTGAGGGCGACACGCTCGCCGGCACGGATCACGGACGCGTCATAGGCCTTGCGCGCGAACACTTCGAGCACGAAGGGCCGGAAGAAATCGATCGGCAATGTCTCGTAATCCGGGTCGAAGCTCGACTGGTCCCAGCGCTCGCAAAACTCATCGCAATCGTCGAAGTAGATGTGCCCGGCGAAACGGTCGCGGGCGTGCGGGGTGCCGCCGAGGTGATGTGCGTAATAGAGGCGCTGGAAGTCGCCGTGCTTTTCCACCACCCAGGTGCATTGCTCGCGTACAAAGGGCTTCAGGATCGACGCCGCATACTCGTCGTGATTATAGGGCGCGTAGATGTCGCCGATGTCGTGCAGCAAGGCGCAGGCAATCCAGTCGGTGTCGGCGCCGTCGCGCCAGGCCCGCGTCGCCGCCTGCAGCGAATGGCCGAGCCGGGTGATCTTGTAGCCCGACAGCCCTTCGTCGAGCTGGACAAGCGCGTCGAGCAGACGCTCGCCGGTCTTTGCCGCATGGTCGATCTCATGCTCGGTGAGGAAGGCATAATCCTCGCGGTCGCCGTCCTTCATGGCGGTGAACTTCACGGTCTTCATCGGCGGCTCCTCCCAACCGGGTTCTTCCCGCCCTTGCTCAAAGCGGTGCGCGCTTCGTCAGGTTCAGCTTCTTTCGCACCTCATCCGGGCCGATGACCCTGGCGCCCATATTCGACACGATACTGACCGCCCGCTCGACCAGCTGCGCATTGGTCGCCAGCACCCCCTTGTCGAGCCAGAGATTATCCTCCAGCCCGACACGGACATTGCCGCCGGCCAGCACCGCGGCAGCGACATAGGCCATCTGGTTTCGGCCAATGGCGAACGCCGACCAGTTCCAGGTCGACGGTACATTGTTGACCATGGCCATGAAGGTGTTGAGGTCGTCCGGCGCCCCCCACGGCACACCCATGCACAATTGCACCAGCGCGTCCGGCTTCAGCACTTGTTCCTCGACCAATTGCTTGGCAAACCACAGATGCCCGGTGTCGAAGGCCTCGATCTCCGGCTTGACGCCGAGCGTCGTCATCATGCCGCCCATGGCGCGCAGCATGCCGGGCGTGTTGGTCATGACATAATCGGCCTCGGCGAAATTCATCGTGCCGCAGTCGAGCGTACAGATTTCCGGCAGGCACTGGCGCACATGTTCCATGCGGTCGGTCGCGCCGCCCATGTCCGTGCCTTTTTCGTTCAGCGGCAGCGGCTTTTCCGGTGGGCCGAACACCATGTCGCCGCCCATGCCGGCGGTCAGGTTCAAAACCACGTCGACGTCAGCCGCGCGGATGCGCTCGGTCACCTCGCGGTAGAGGTGCACGTCGCGCCTAGGCTTGCCGGTCTCGGGATCGCGCACATGGCAGTGCACGATCGCAGCCCCTGCCTTTGCCGCCTCAATGGCCGAATCGGCGATCTGCTTGGGCGAGCGCGGCACGTGCGGGCTGCGGTCCTGCGAACTGCCGGACCCGGTCACGGCACAGGTAATGAAGACCTCACGGTTCATCGCTAACGGCATCGGACTCTCTCCCAATAGAACGTAGGGCAAGAATGCCTGACTTGCCGGAAACTGTTTTGCGTTTTACGAAGATCATGTGACCAAAACCGAAAAACCGACGATCTTTCGTGCCGAACGTCTGCCGCTCAAGGTGACGCTGCTGGTATTCTCCGGCTCGTCGATCATGTGCGTCGCGTCGGCCGTCGACCCGTTGCGCGCCGCCAACCGTATTGCCGGCGAGACGCTGTTCGATTTCAGGCTGGTCTCGGTCACAGGCGAGGCGCCGGTCACCACATGCGGCCTGCCGGTGGCGGTCAGCGGCCGCTTCGATGCGGCTGACACAACCGACATGCTGGTCGTCGTCGCCGGCTTCGGCACGCAGAACTACGCCACTTCAGCCTTGCTTTCCGGACTGCGCCGGGCGGCGCGCGCGGCACGCGCCTGCGGCGGCGTCGAGGCCGGCACCTGGCTGGTGGCGCGCGCGGGCTTGCTGGAGGGGCGCAGCGCCACCACCCACTGGGAGGATATGGAGGATTTTTCTTCGGCCTTTCCCGGCGTCGACGTGCGCCCCGACCGCTACGTCATCGACGGTCCCGTATTCACCTCTGGCGGCGCCTCGCCGACCTTCGACCTGATGCTGCATCTGATCCGCACGCGGCTCGGCATGGCCGTGGCGCTCGATGTCGCGAGCGTCTTCATCTACGACCAGGCGCGCGCCGCGACGGACGCGCAGCCGCTGGTCTCGCTCGGCCGTCTTGACGGCTACGATCCCAGGCTGGCGCAAGCCATCCGGCTGATGGAAGCGCATGTCGACCAGCCCCTGACTGTCGCCGCCGTGGCCAAGCGCGCCGGGGTGACGGCGCGGACGCTGGAAAGTATCTTTCGCAAGTCGATCGGCGAAACGCCGGGCGCCTATTATCTCAGGCTGCGCCTCGGCGCCGCGCGCCGGCTGGTGGTCGATACGCGCATCGCCATGGCGGACATTGCCGGGCGAACGGGGTTTTCGTCCGCCGCGGCATTTTCCAGAGCGTTTTCAAGAGCGTTCGGCGAAGCGCCGGTCAGGCTGCGTCGAGGATAATGCATGTCGCCCAAAAGTGCGTAGCGGTTTTGGGGTAACGACATGCACAGACAAAGGTGGATCAGGCAGCGTCTTGGCGGACGCTGTTGCCGTCGATCTGCGAGCGCATCTGTCTCGCCAGATGGGTCTCGAAGCGGCTGGCGACCGCGCGATCCCATTCGTTTGCACTCAGCGCACCATGCTTGGGGTGCGGCAGCGCCATCAGCCGGTCGATGATCGATCCGGCCTCGCCAGATGAGAGCAGGGCGTCGATTTCGCGTTCGTGCTGCATATCGTTTCGCCTCCTTCTTTCTGATTCCCGCCACGAACCACACTATAGGAACTCCGTGACGGCTGTTTGAAGGCAAGAGCGAGGCGATTGATGGGCGATGCCGGGCAAAGTTTTGTCCGCCGCCGCCCATCTTGGGCACGATCTTTCCGACAGATCAGGCGGTGCGTCAGCCGAGCCGCATGGACAGTTCGACATCCTCGCCGAACGGCGTGGACATGTAGCCGCTTCCGGTCGAGCGCACCCGCGAGAGGTATTCGGGGCAAAGATCGGCATTGTCGGCAACGACCAAGGCGCCCGGCCTGAGGCGACTTTCAACTAGGGTCAAGACCTCGGGATAGAGCGCTTTGGCGCCATCGAGCAGCAGCAGGTCGACCGTTTCGGGAAGATCGACGCTTAATGTTTGCAGCGCGTCTCCCTCTCGGATTTCCACCATGTCGATGAGACCGCCTGCTGTGAGGTTGCTCCTGGCGCGCGCCACCTTGGATGGCTCGAACTCGCTGGTGATCAGGCGGCCGCCGCCATTGTCCCGCAAGGCTGCGGCAAGGTGCAGGGTCGAGATGCCGAACGAGGTTCCAAATTCGACGATCGTCCGGGCGCCGCTGCTCCGTGCCAGCATGTAGAGCAGCGTGCCGGTCTCTCGCGAAACGGGAAGCCAGAGATCCTTTAGCCGCCCGTAGAAATCGAGGTATTCGGTCTTGCTCCGAATGAAGCGGCTCCGCTCCTCGGCGGAGAGCTCCGCCACGGCAGGGCTCGTTGCCGCAGCGGCTTCCTCGAACAGGCGGTCCAGCAGGGGCGCCAGCGGCGTTGTCGTCAGTGTGGTCATATTGGTCTCCAGTCAAAATTGAATGCGTTCTTGTGCGGCATTCAAAATACGACTAATCATTCGCATTCAATAATCGCATTGGCGCGCCTCTCAATGAGCGATCACCGAAGTCCGCGGATTTCCTCGCGAAAACAGCCCAAGCAGGCCCGCTCGGCGGAGCTCGTTGCTGCGATTTTGGAGGCTGCTGTTCAGGTTTTGGCGAGGGAAGGCGCGCAGCGCTTCACCACGGCGCGGGTGGCCGAGAAGGCCGGTGTCAGCGTCGGATCGCTGTATCAGTATTTTCCGAACAAGGCGGCGATCCTGTTCCGGCTCCAGAGTGACGAATGGCGGCAGACGACCGATTTGCTGCGCGACATCCTCGAGGATATCAGGAAACCGCCGCTTGAAAGGCTGCGCGGCCTGGTCCACGCCTTCCTCCGCTCGGAGTGTGACGAGGCCGCGGTGCGTGTGGCGCTCGACGACGCCGCACCGCTTTACCGCGACGCGCCTGAGGCGCGGGCGGCAAGGGCGTCCGGAGACCGCACCATCCAGCTCTTCATGCAGGAGGCGTTGCCCAACGCCGCGCAAGTGACCCGCGAATTGGCCGGCGACCTCGTCATGACGACGCTGAGCACGGTGGGGAAGCAGTTCTCGGAGGCGCCTCGAACCGCCACGGAGATTGAAGCCTACGCCGACGCCATGGCCGACATGTTCTGCGCCTATTTGAGAGGCCTCGATCACGGCTAGGGCAAATGCCAGGCCCGGTCAGCAAGCAGACCGAAAGTTTCGCAAGGGGGCAAACCTTGTCGGTTTCGGCCCCGCGGAAAGTCGTCAGCCGGCGGCCGCTGAACAATGCGGCCGCGAATCGGTACGCCTCAGACGTACCGGTTGACGATATTCTCGAGCAGTTCCTGGCGGCCGGATCGGGGCTGCGGCTCGATCTTCTCCTTGACGACGCGATCAGCAATTTCCTCCAGCGTGCGCTTGCCGGCAAGCATCGCCTTGGCCTCGGCCGAATCCCAGCCGGCATAGCGCTCGGCGAGCGGCGCCGACAGCGCCTTGTCCTCGACCATGCGTGCCGCTGCCTTGAGGCCTCGAGCGCAGCAATCCATGCCGCCGATATGACCGATCAGCAGATCCTGCGGATCGAGCGACTGGCGCCTGAGCTTGGCGTCGAAATTGGTGCCGCCGGTCTTGAAGCCGCCCGCCTGCAGTACGTGATAATAGGCGAGCGCCATCTCCGGTACATTGTTTGGGAACTGGTCGGTGTCCCAGCCCGATTGGTAGTCGTTGCGGTTCATGTCGATCGAGCCGAAAATGCCGAGCGCATTGGCCAGCGCCAGTTCATGCTCGAACGAATGGCCGGCCAGGATGGCGTGGCCTTGCTCGATGTTGAGCTTGACCTCGTTCTCCAGTCCGAAACGCTTGAGGAAGCCATAGACGGTGGCGACGTCGTAATCATACTGGTGCTTGGTCGGTTCCTGAGGCTTCGGCTCGATCAGGATGGTGCCTTCGAAGCCGATCCTGTGCTTGTAGTCGACGACCAGATTGAGAAAGCGGCCGGCCTGTTCCTGCTCGCGGGCAAGGTCGGTGTTGAGCAGCGTCTCATAGCCCTCGCGGCCGCCCCACAGCACGTAGTTCTCGCCGTTCAGCCGCTTGGTGATGTCGATGCAGTGTTTCACCGTCGCGGCCGAATAGGCAAAGACGTCCGGATCGGGATTGGTGGCGGCGCCCGACATGAAGCGGCGGTTGGAGAACAGGTTGGCCGTGCCCCACAACAGCTTGACGCCAGTCTGCTTCATCTTTCCCGAGAAATAATCGGCGATCTCGTCGAGCCGCGCCGCACTTTCGGAAAAGTCCCGGCCCTCCGGCCGCACATCGGCATCGTGGAAGCAGAAATAAGGCGCGCCCAGCAGCGAAAACATCTCGAAGGCGACGTCGGCCTTGAGCTTGGCCAGCTCCATCGTGTCGGTACCGCCGGCCTTGGGGAACCACGGCCGGTCAAACGTCTGGCCGCCGAACGGATCGCCGCCTGGCCAGGCAAAGGAATGCCAGTAGGCGACGGCAAAGCGCAGATGGTCTTCCAGCCGCTTGCCGGCGACGATCTCGTCGGGATTGTAGAACCGGTAGGCCAGCGGATTGGTCGAATCCGGTCCCTCATATTTGATCTGTTGGATGTCGCCGAAAAAACCGCTGGTCATGTTCTTTTCCTCTCGCATGGTTCGGCCTGATTACCTCAAGCGTAATTGGTTTCGCGCTGGCGTTGGTCGAAAAGGCTCATGTCAAGAGCATCCAACGAAGGAGACAGACCATGACCGACCTCAACACCATTGCCGAAAACTACATCGCCGCCTGGAACGAGAGTGACGCCGCGCGCAGGAAAGCCTTGCTCAAGACGACCTTCACCGAGGATGTCGGCTACCGCGATCCGATCATGCAGGGCGACGGCCATGACGGCATCGCCGCGCTGATCGAAGGCGTGCAGCAGCGCTTTGCCGGCTTCAGGTTCTCGCTGAAAGGCGAGCCGGACGGCTTCGCTGACGCCATCCGCTTTTCGTGGAACCTTGGGCCGGACGGCACCGAGCCCGTCATCGAAGGCACCGATATCGGCATCATCGAAAATGGCCGGCTGAAAAGCGTCACCGGCTTTCTCGACAAGGTGCCGGCGCAGTGAGGAAATCTCGGCAAAGTGGGGGCCAAGCACCCCCCTCTGCCCTACCGGGCATCTCCCCCTCAAGGGGGGAGATTGGCTGGCCTTTCCGCCTTCGCCAATCACCGATCTTGCAAGACTGGCATAGCCGTCGACGCTGCCGATCTCCCCCCTTGAGGGGGAGATGCCAAGTGGTGGCAAAGAGGGCAGGCCAGAGGGGGGTAAGCGCCAGCTCACGCGGTTACAGCCCTGATCGCCGGGTAAAGCTGGCGGTAGCGCTGATAGGCCTGCGCATAGGCGTCGCCGAGGGCGGCGACCGGCTCGACCGTGGCGTCCGTCGCCGGCGCCGTGCACACGGCGCGCGGATCGGCAGCGGTCGCCGCGATCAGGCCAAGCCGGGCCGCACCGAACGCGGCGCCGAAATCGCCCTCGGCGGGAATATCGATGGGCAGGCCAAGCGCGGTGGCGATGGCCTTCAACCAGTAGCGCGAACGCGAGCCGCCGCCGATCGCCGTCACCCGGGTCAGCGTCGTGCCGGCCTTGGCCAGAGCTTCCAGGCTGTCGCGGAAAGCGAAAGCGACGCCTTCGAGCACGGCCTGGGTCAGCGCCGCGCGGCCGGATTCGTGTGCAAGCCCCGTAAACGCGCCGCGAATGGCGGAATCATTGTGCGGCGTCCGTTCGCCTGAGAGATAGGGCAGGAAGGAGACACCGGTCGGCGCCTGCAGCGCATCGCCGAGTTCGGCGGTCAACTCGCCAGCACCTTTGCCCGCGATTGCCGATAGCCAGTTGAGCGAATCGGTTGCCGAGAGGATGACGCCCATCTGATGCCAGGTGCCGGGCAGGGCATGGCAGAATGTATGCACGGCGCTTTCCGGGTTGGGCAGATAGGACGCATTGGCGGCAAAAAGCACGCCTGACGTGCCGAGCGAGACGAAAGCCTGGCCGGCACCGACCGTGCCCATGCCGCAGGCCGAGGCCGCGTTGTCGCCGGCGCCGCCGGCGATCGGGATGCCCGCCTGCATGCCCCATTTCGCAGCCAGTTCGCTGCGCAAGGCACCGGCCTTTGCCGTGCCTTCGACCAATGACGGCATCTGCCTTTCGTCGAGCGACGTGGCGGCGAGCAGTTCGGCGGACCAGGCTCGTTTGCCGACGTCGAGCCACGACGTGCCAGCCGAATCCGACATTTCCGAAATATGCTCGCCGGCGAGCCAGAGCCGCAAAAAGTCCTTCGGCAGCAGGACCTTTGCCACCTTGGCGAAAACAGCCGGTTCGTTGTTTTTCACCCAGGCGAGCTTTGGCGCGGTGAAGCCGGGAAAGACGATGTTGCCGGTCAGCTTGCGAAAGCGCGGGTCGGCGTCGAGTGCGGCCGCCTCGGCGTGGCTGCGTGTGTCGTTCCACAGGATGCAGGGGCGCAGCACCTGGTCGGCGGCGTCGAGCAGGGTGGCGCCATGCATATGGCCGGAAAGGCCGATGCCTTTGACCGCCGCGAGCTCCTTCGCATGCGCGGATCGCAGCTCGGCGATCGCCGCTTCGCAGGCGCGGATCCACTCGGCCGGGTTCTGCTCGGACCAGCCGGGATGCGGGCGCGACACGTCGAGCGACGCGTGGCCGGAACCGACGATGCTCTGCTTTGCATCGATCAGCAGCGCCTTGACGCCCGACGTGCCGAGATCGAGGCCGAGATACATGTTTCCTCCCATGTCCGTCAGGCCTGGCGGCGACGGTCTTTCTTGCTCCCCCGCCTCTGCCTGCGACAGAGGCGGCGAAGATATCCCGGCAATCGTGCCGCCGGACAAGCGCTCCGGTCAACACGTGAAGATTTTTTCGACACTCGAAAAAATCTTGCCGGGGCAGTTTTTAAGGCAAGATTTAGTCTTGGTCAATTCGCCGCGAGAGCGGTTGCGCGCCGTGAAAACAGTGCCGATAGCGGGCTGTCCGGCCGTGCCAGCGCGCGTTCCGCCGCAAGCGCCCGCGCCAGCGCGCCATCACCGGAACGCAATGCCGCTTCGATCAGCGTCAGGTCGATGACGTCGCGTTGGGCGTGGCTGCCGCCGAAGCGATGGGCGATCGCCCGGATCGGCCGGATCAGGCGGATCGTCCCGGCATAATTACCGTCGCCGAATGCCTTGATGGCGAGCGTCAGGGGATGGCCGACATCCCTGGTGAAACCAGCGTTGTCGTCTTTGCCCTGCATCGCCTCGCGCTGCGCCTCGAGCAAGCCGCGGGCCGGCGCTTCGAGGCCGGCGCCGACAAACGCCATCATTGCGTGGGCGTCGTTGAAGGCATAATGGCCGGCGCTGGCCTTGGGCAACCAGTTGGCGGCCAGTGCCGTCCAGCGGTCGCCGACATCGACGCCGCCGAGATGCAGGCGCCACAGGATCGCCGAGGCATCGACCATGTTGAGCGCCAGCGTCGAGCGCTCGCCATAGATCGGCCCGTCGTAGAGCGCCAGCACGTCGTCGGTCTCGCCGAGGTCGTAATGGAACAGCGCCAGATGCCACCAATTGTGCACCTGCAGAAAGCTTTCCCGCGTCCACGCTTCGGGGTTGGCGCGCATCCACAGAATGCCGTCCTTCTGCCGGCTCTGCATCTCCATGACGTGGGCGACGGCATGCTGGGCCCAGCCGTCGCGCGGCTCGATATCGACCGCCGTGCGGCCAAGTTTTTCGGCGCGCGCGTAGTCGCCCATTTCCTCCAGCCCAAAGGCCTGCATGCCGAGTATGGCGTGGTAGCCCGGCATGCCGCTCTGCCAGGACGGCAGCGCGCGGCCGATGCGGTCGCGCAGCATGCGGGCGTTGCCGGTGAAGAAGTCGATCTGGTGGCCGGTCTGCAGCGCCAGCGCATCGAGCGGGAACTCGATGGCGATATCCTCCAGCACGCGGGCGGCCTCGTGCCAGCGGCCCTCCGCAAGGTGGCCAAGCGCGGCGACATGCGCCTGCTCGCGCGTCGTCGCGGCAAGCGGCAGCGCTGCCTCGTGACATGCCTTGGCCAGCGCCGTCGCTTCACGCTCGGTGGCGAGGCCAAAGAGATAACCCTTGAACACATGCGCCATGACGAAGCCGGGATCTTCGGCGATTGCCCGGTCAACGGAACCGACAGGATCGCCGATGAAGCACTGCAATTCGCGCACAGCCTGGCTGTAGGACGAAAACCCGGCCTCCGTCGCGCCAGACAGCGCTAGGCCAAATGCATCCCTGACCGCCATGGCTTGTCCTCAGTTGCCCGAGCGCATCGCCACCGTGGCGATGCCGGCGCCGACCAGCAGCGTGCCGCCGGTGCGGTTGAAGATGCGGATCGCCTTGGGATTGCGCACGACGTTGCGCGCCCTTGCCGCAATCAGCGCATAACCGAAGGCATTGGCGAAGGCGAGCGCCAGGAAGGTCGTCTCGAAGATCAGCATCTGTGTCCAGAAATCCGCATGCCGGTCGAGGAACTGCGGCAGGAAGGCGACAAAAAAGGTGATGCTTTTCGGATTGAGCGCGGTAACCAGCCAGGCATGTGCCGTCATCTTGGCCGATGACACCGCATCGGTGCGCGGTTCGGCCCGCAGCGCGCCGCCGGCGCGAAACAGCTTGATGCCGAGATAGATCAGATAGCCGGCGCCGATCACCTTCAGCACGGTGAATACGGTGGCCGACGCCGCCAGCAGCGCGCCGATGCCCAGCATCGACAGTGTCATCGCGGTGAAGTCGCCGAGCGCCACGCCGACTGCCATCGGCAGCGCCGTGCGCCAGCCCTGGCCGAGCGCATAGGACACCACCAGCAGGATGGTCGGGCCCGGAATGACCAGAAGGACTGCCGAGGCGGCGGCAAAGGCGGCCCAGTTTTCGAAGGACATTTTCTTCTCCTTGAGCTCAAAGAAGAGGATAAATCCTTGGCCTCGCGAAGATGTAAAGAGGCAAAAACCGAAAAAGCCCCTCGTTAACGGCAGATGGCTGGCCTTCACGCTTTTTCAACCATGATTGGTGAAAATGCCTGCTATCCGGCCGGACCGTGTTTCCCGCCGATAGCGTAGGGTTTGGGTAAATGCGTGAGTTGCCGCACGGTCTGTCGCTGCCGCACACTGGCGACGCAATCGAAACCGAGATACAGCTTTCCCGTCGCACGGTGCTGTCCGGCGCCGGTGCGCTGGCGCTGCTCGGCGTCGCCGGCTGCAGCCAGACGCTGGATCTGCCGTCGCTCCAGCTCGACGACGTCACCACCGGCTCGATCCGGCCCATCCGCCCGAGTATCAGCGTCGACAAGAACATCACCAGCCCCGACGTGATGTACGCTTCGCTCACCGACGGTGGCTTCAATGTGCCGGAAGTGCCCTATCTCAAGGTCAAGCCGGAATTCCGCCGCCAGATTGTCGTCGATCCGACCGGCGAGCAACCCGGCACGATCGTCGTGCATTCGCAAGAGCGGCTGCTCTATCTGGTGCAGCCCGGCGGCGAAGCGATCCGTTACGGCGTCGGCATCGGCAAGGACGGGTTCCGCTGGTCCGGCCGCGCCAACATCCAGTACGGCAAGGAATGGCCGGTCTGGACCCCACCGCCCGAGATGATCGTCCGCAAGCCGGAGCTGGTGAAATGGCAGAGCGGAAAGCCGGGCGGCCTCGACAATCCGCTCGGCGCGCGTGCCCTCTACATCTATCAGAACGGCAGCGATACCGGCTATCGCATCCACGGCTCGCCCGAATGGCGGAGCATCGGCCAGGCGATGTCGTCGGGCTGCGTGCGCCTGATCAACCAGGACATCATCGATCTCTACAGCCGCGTCTCCAAAAAGAATCCGGTCGTCGTCGTCTGACCGGCGGCTTCGCTTTCAGCGATCACTCTGCCGTTGCGCGATGCCACAAGACAGGCGAATGTGCCTGCGATTTTCATCGCCCGGGAGACGTGACCAATGGCCGGAACTTTTGTCATCGCGCAAGGCGGCGGCCCAACCGCCGTCATCAACCAGACGGTGGTCGGCGCCGCGCTCGAAATCCGCAAGCGGCATCCCGGCGCCAAGGTGCTGGGATCCATCCACGGCGTGCGCGGCATTCGTGACGGCAATTACGTCGATCTTTCCGCCATCCCCGAGGACCGTTTGCGGCTGATCGCGGCGACGCCGAGCGCCGCGCTTGGTTCGACGCGCGACAAGCCGGATGCCGCCTATTGCGACCTCATCCTCAACGGCTTGAAGAAAGCCGGCGCCGACGCCTTCATCTATATCGGCGGCAACGACACGTCGGGCACGCAGCAGATCCTGACCGACGCCGCCGGCGGCAAGATCGCCTTCGTCCATGCGCCGAAAACCATCGACAACGATCTCGAGGAGAACGACCACACGCCCGGCTTCATGTCGGCGGCCGAGTTCGTCGCCGGGGCGTTTCTTTCGGTCGATCTCGATTTCCGCGCTCTGCCGGGCATCTATGTCGGCATCGTCATGGGGCGGCATGCCGGTTTCCTGACGGCCGCGTCCGCGGCATGGCAGCTCGACCAGGACAGCGGCCCGCATCTCGTCTACGTGCCGGAGCGGCCGTTCTCGGCGGCCGGCTTCATCGACGACGTGCGCGCCACGCTCGACCGCCACAAGCGCTGCATCGTTGCCGTCTCCGAAGGCGTCAGCACCGCCGACGGCAAGGCGCTGGTCGAAAGCCTGGTGCCGCCGGAAAGGCTGGAGCGCGACCAGCACGGCAACGTCAAGCTGTCGGGCAGCGACCTGCCGGCAGCCTTGGAGCGCGCGCTGGCCGAGGGATTGCCGGGCAAGCGGGCGCGCGTCGATGCGCTCGGCTACATGCCGCGCGGCTATGTCGGCGCCATCAGCGCGGTGGACGCGCAGGAGGCCTTCGACGCCGGCGCCTTCGCGGTCACGGTCGCCGACGAGGGCGGCGGTTCGGTGGCGCTGCAATATGACGGCAAGAAAACCGTGCTGAAGAAGGTGCCGCTGAAGAACGTCGCCGGCAAGACGCGCCATATGCCGGATGATTTCATGCTGCCCGATGTCAACCGGCTGTCCGATGCGGGGATGGCCTATCTGAAGCGGCTGGTCCCGCAAAAATACAAGGTCGGCAAGCCGTTCGTCTGATGCCGGCCTTGATCTGATGGACAACTGGTTCAGCAAAACCATCGTCGACGCAGAGACGACCATGCTGACCGAGCCCTTCGTGCATGAATTCGTGCGCGCCAACATCTGGCATTTGCGCGGCCGCGACGTCGACCTGCTGGTCGACACCGGCATGGGGATCTGCCCACTGGCGCCGCAGATCGACACGCCGGCCGGCAAGCCGCTGCTCGTCGTCGCCACGCATATCCATCTCGATCATGTCGGCTCGCTGCACGAGTTTCCGTTGCGGGCAGGGCCGCGCCACAGCGCCGCGCAGTTCGGCAGCATGGATGAAGCGATTACCTACGCCTACATGTTCCATGACCTGGAAGGGGCTGTCTCCAGGCTGCCGGCGGAGGGCTGGAAAGCCGCCGATTACAGGATTCCGCCGGCGCCGCTGACTAGGACCCTGGACGAGGGCGATAGGGTCGACCTCGGCGACCGCCAATTCCGCGTCCTGCATCTGCCCGGCCACTCTCCTGATTCGATCGCGCTGTTCGACGAGGCCGACGGCCTGTTCTTCGCCGGCGACGCCATCTACGACGCCACGCTGATCGACGACCTGCCGGATTCGGATCGTGCCGCCTACCGCCACACGATGCAGCGGCTGCTCGATCTGCCGATCCGCATCGGCCATGGCGGTCATGGACCGAGCTTCGACGGCAGGCGGATGCGCGAGATCGCCTCGGCGTATCTCAGGCGAACGGACGGGACAGCGGCATAGGAAGCCTCGGCAGGGGCGGTGAGGGGCGGCACAAACCTGAGGCGATTTTTCTTGGGTAGCTATTTTGTTCTTGCTTTGTGCCGGCAGCTATGCTAGTAATTTGGGTATGGTGCTGATTTGCCCCAACGACCCGCCGCAAGGCGGGTTTTTGTTTTCGGCTTTCGGCGCCAGCCCGGCAAGGCGGCTGCCAGCCGGAAATTAAATCTTCGTAATATTATCTGGAAACCATGATCGGCGCCCTAGATGCGGGGCTGTCGATCCGGTCGGCCGCCGTGCCAGGCGAGACAGGCAAGGCCGACACGCCGATAGAGCGCTCCGGTGACGGAACGCTGCGGCGCCCGATCAATCTCTCGCCCGGACAACGGCCATGTCACCAATCCAGACCCTTCGCAGACATCGCGTCGCCGCTTTGCTGGGCGCCGCGCTGATCGTCAGCCCCTTCGCCCTGCCTCTCGCTCCCAGGCTGAATGATGTCCTGGCGGCAACAGTGACGCCACCTGTCACCGGCATGACCGCTCCCAGCGGTTCGTTCGCTCCGGTCGTGGCGGCCGACAAACCGGCAGTGGTGACCATCACGACGGTCATGAAAGCCCAACAGCCGGACACCACGAGCGATGGCTCTCCCTTTGGCGGAACCTCGCCTTTCGACGATTATTTCCGCCATTTCTTCGATGACCAGGGACAGCCCGCCCCCAAGACGCCGCCGGAACAGGCGCCGCGCACCGAGGCCCTCGGCTCAGGCTTCATCGTCGGCGCCAACGGCACCATCGTCACCAACAGTCACGTCGTCGACGGCGCCCAGTCGATCAAGGTGACGCTCGACGACGGCACCGAGCTTCCCGCCAAATTGATCGGCCATGACGCCAAGAACGATCTTGCCGTGCTCGAGGTCAAAGCCGGCAAGCCCTTGCCGACCGTCAAATGGGGCGATTCCGACAAGCTCATGCCGGGCGATCAGGTGCTCGCCTTCGGCAATCCTTTCGGCCTTGGCACCACCGTCACGGCCGGCATCGTCTCGGCGCGCGGCCGCGACCTGCACAGCGGGCCGTTTGACGACTTCATCCAGATCGACGCACCGATCAACCGGGGCAATTCCGGCGGCCCGCTGACGGATGTGAACGGCAATGTCGTCGGCATCAACACGGCGATCTTTTCGCCGAATGGCGGCAGCGTCGGCGTCGGCTTCGCCATCCCCTCGGACCAGGCGCAAAAGGTCGTCGCCAAGCTGATGAAGGGCGGCTCCATCCAGTACGGCTATCTCGGCGTCCAGATCCAGCCGGTGACGCCTGATATGGCGAGCGCCATCGGCCTCGATCACCCCGCCGGCGTGCTGGTCGCGCAGGTCAGCGACGGATCGCCGGCCGCCAAGGCCGGCATCGAGACAGGCGATGTCATTACCAGCTTCGCCGGCCAGGACATAAAGGATCCAAGGGACCTGTCACGCGCCGTCGCCGACATTGCGCCCGGCACGAGGGAAGCGCTCAATGTCTGGCGCAAGGGGAAGGGCCTGCAGATCTCCGTCGAGATCGGGCGCAACGAAGACGATATGGCGACGGGATCGGTGGCCGGCGATCAGGGTCAGCCGTCGACGGAGCAGGGCCTTCGCGCACCGACCCTCGGTCTCGGCCTGATGGACGTCACCCCGGATGTGCGCCAGGCAATGAACATGACAGGCAACCAGCACGGCGCACTGGTCGAGCGCGTCGACCCGAACAAGGCGGCATCGGCTTCCGGCATTCAGCCCGGCGACATCATCGTCGCCGTCGACCAGCATCCGGTGAGGAGCGCCAGGCAGGCTAACCAGGCGATTTCTCAGGCTGCCAAATCCGGCAAGAAATCGGTGCTGCTGCTTGTCGAGCGCGGCGACGCCCAGATGTTTGTCGCCGTGCCCTTTGCCAGTGGCTGAGGCACGCGCCGCGCTGCCAAAATCGACGTAGAGCACTGCCGCCAGGCCGAGCCAAGATTTCGGTTGCCCGCGGGCGCGTCTTCGAGAAAACTGACAAGGGTCGATTGGACCTTGCGCAAACGGATATTCTCGATGGTTACCCGAGGCTTCTCTTCCGGACGAAAGCCCCCGACGGATACGAATGCACGTATCCCGCCGGGGCAGTATCTCGAGCAAGGTTTCCCGGTCCTGTCGGCCGGCCCGACGCCGCATGTGCGCACCGAGGATTGGTCGTTCACGCTTAAGCACGGGCCGCGGCCGATCAAGAAGTGGAACTGGGCCGAGTTCAATGCGCTGTCCTTGACCAAGATGACGCGCGACATCCATTGCGTGACCGCATGGACCAAGTTCGACACGGCATGGCAGGGCGTGCTGGTCGACGACATCCTTGCCGACGCCGGCATCGAGCCGCCCACCGCCTTCACGCTGGCGCTGGGTTTCGACGGCTATTCCACCAACGTGCCGACGAAGGATCTCACCGGCGGCAAGGCGATGGTGGCACTGCTTTACGAGGGCAAGCCGATCACCCCCGATCATGGCGGGCCGGCGCGGCTGCTCGTTCCACATCTCTATTTCTGGAAATCGGCCAAATGGCTGAACGGGCTGCAGTTCACCGAGCGTGACGAGCCGGGTTTCTGGGAGTTGCGAGGCTATCATATCTATGGCGACCCGTGGCGCGAGCAGCGCTACACGAACGATCCATGAGCGACGCACCGGCGGCGCAGTCGCCCTGGCAGACAGTCACCATCACCCGCATCCAAAAGCGCACGCCGCGCGTCACCAGCTTTTTCCTGCAGCCATCGCGGCCCTTCGCTTACCGTGCCGGACAGCATGTCGACGTCAGGCTGACGGCGCCTGACGGTTATCAGGCGCGCCGCTCCTATTCCATCGCCTCGGCGCCGGAGACCGGCGAGACCATCGAACTGGCGATTGAAAAACTCGAGGACGGCGAGGTCTCGCCGTTCTTTCACGAGATTGCGGCGGTGGGCGACGACGTCGAATTGCGCGGGCCGCTCGGCGGCCATTTCGTCTGGTCCGACAGCGATGGCGGACCGCTCCTGCTCGTCGGCGGCGGGTCGGGCGTAGTGCCGCTGATGTCGATGGTCCGTCACCGGGCGATGCGGGGGTCGCTGGTCGCCGCCGCCTTGGTATTTTCCGCGCGGGTCTGGGACGAGGTGATCTTTCGCGACGAGTTGATCGACCTCGCCGAGCGCCGGGATGGCTTCGACCTGGTGCTGACGCTGACGCGCGAGCCGGCCCGCGGTCCGGCGGATTATGCGCGGCGGATCGACGCCGCGATGATGGTGCAAGCCATGACGAGGCTGCCCGCGCCGCCGAAGCTGGCCTTCGTCTGCGGCTCGAACGCATTCGTGACGGCCGCCGCCGAGGCACTGGTCGATGCCGGCGTCCCGGCGGCACTCATCCGCACCGAACGCTACGGGGTCTGATCCGGTTCTGCTTGCTCCGTTGCAGTCTTCGCTGCCCGGCATAAACGGGCCGAAAACAGGTAGAACGGCAAGGTCGCGTTTGGCTGAAATGGTTAACGATTCGACAAACAACCGCTGCTGCTACTTTTATCGGTTTAAAAAATCGAACCGAACGGTTCGTTTCTGTTGACAATGCGTGCAGGACGCTGTGAACGCTGCCTCTCCAAGCCACCTTGCGGCCAGACCGATGCTATGGGCTATCTACTTGATATTTAGCAATAAAATTGTGGCGAAGGGAATCTCTGGCACAATTTCAAGGTGTAGATTCTTGGTCCACACCAAACAACTTCGTGATTGGAAACTGGCCATTGGCTTTCCCACATCGGGGCTGTCCGAACGACGCGAATTCCTCCCAAGACACGCCGCTCGCCGGACGGAAAAACTGAGATACTGGAGTACTAAAATGAAAAAGATCGCTCTTGCCGCCGTCGCCGTTTTGGCCATCACCGGCAGCGCCTTCGCTGGCAGCGACAACTTTGGTTCCAAGGGTGCGAACCAGCCTGCCGCTTCGGTCGACAGCTCGTACACGGCTTCCATTCAGAAGCCGGCTCATGCTGACGAGCAGCCTGTCCAGGGCGCCGACCGTAACCTCTTCGGCAACAACTAACAGCCGATCCCAGCATCAGGGCGGCGGGCATTATCCGCCGCCCGGGACCCGAGAAATTCAGGAGTATTAAAATGAAAAAGATCGTTCTTGCTGCCGCCGCCATTCTGGCCATCACCGGCAGCGCTTTCGCCGCTAGCGACAATTATGGTTCCAACGGTGCCAACCAGCCTGCGCCTTCCGTCGATAGCTCGTACACGGCTTCCGTCAAGACGTCGGACCAGGCTGAAAAGCAGCCGGTCGTCCAGGGCGCCGACCGCAACCTCTTCGGCAACAACTAATAGCCGATCCCAGCATCAAAGCGGCGGGTGAGCCCGCCGCTTGATTCGAAAATCCAGGAGTACCCAAATGAAAAAGATTGTTCTTACTGCCGCCGCTCTCTTGATTGCCGCCGGCAGCGCCTATGCCCGCAACGACAATGTTGGCGGGACCGACATCAACAAGCAGTCGACCGTCAACGTCGACAAGACGCAGACGTTTTCGGTACGTGACAGCAATTCGCCGATCTACAAACTGCTGAATTCGTCTGGCGATGTGCCCAAGTCCGCGCCTCAGGGCGCCGACCGCAACCTCTTCGGTAACAACTAGAGCAATTCCAGGAAAAGTGTGAAACGGTTTTCCGTCCGGAATTGCGTCAAAACAAAGAGATAGAGCGGTTCGGCGTTTCCGTGAAAACGATGAACCGCTCTAACAGCCGAACTGGAATTCCAAACAAGAGCGGCGGGCCATGCCCGCCGCTCTTGTCTTTGCATGGCGGAAAAACGCCTGCTTCAAGCCGCCTTTGCTTCTGCTTCATGGAGCGCGAAAGAGCGCCCGTCGGCGTCGAAAATATGCAGGTCGCCTGCGTCCGCCGTCAGCCGCAGCGTCGCTCCGCGCTTGACCTCGACATTGCCCGGCAGCTTGGTCACCAGCGGCAGGTCGGCGCGGCCGATGTCGACATAGACGAGTTGGACCTCGCCGAGCTGCTCGACATAATCGACCGTCCCTTCGAACAAATAGTCGGCGCCGGTGGCAATCATCAGATCCTCCGGCCGCACCCCGAAGCTCACCGCAGCGCCTTTCGCCGAGGCAGGCGTTGCGATCGGCACCGTTGCCTTGCGGCCGCCGACATGGCTGACGAGCGTCGGGTTGCCGGTCTTGTCGATCGTTGCCGGCAGGATGTTCATCGCCGGCGAGCCGATGAACTGGGCGACGAACAGATTGCCGGGCCGCTTGTAGAGCTCCATCGGCGTGCCGACCTGTTCGATATGGCCTTCCTTCAGAACCACGATGCGGTCGGCCAGCGTCATCGCCTCGACCTGGTCGTGGGTGACGTAGATCATCGTTGTGGCCGGCATCGATTCCTTGAGCTTGGCGATCTCGATGCGGGTAGCGACGCGCAGCGCCGCGTCGAGGTTGGACAGCGGCTCGTCGAACAGGAAGACCTTGGGATTGCGCACGATGGCGCGGCCGATAGCGACGCGCTGGCGCTGGCCGCCCGACATCGCCTTGGGCAGACGGTCGAGATATTTGGTCAGCTGCAGGATCTCGGCCGCCTGGCGCACCCGCTTGTCGATCTCGGCCTTGCTTTCCTTGCCGATCTTCATCGAGAACGCCATGTTGTCGTAGACGGTCATGTGCGGATAGAGCGCATAGGACTGGAACACCATGGCGATGCCGCGCTTCGACGGCGGCACGTCGTTGACGATTTCGCCGTCTATCTTGAGCTCGCCTGAGGTGATCTCCTCCAGCCCGGCGATGCAGCGCAGCAAGGTCGACTTGCCGCAACCAGACGGACCGACGAAGACGATGAATTCGCCCGACTTTATGTCGAGGTCGACGCCGTGCAGAATGTTGAGATTGCCGTATGATTTCTTCACTTGCCTTAGCGTGACATCGGCCATGGTACCCTCCAGTTCTTCCTTGAATTCAGTCGATACGCCCGAACCAGGCGCCGTAGCCGCCGAGGCGGATAGTGCCGGCGCCAGTCTGTCCCGAAAACCCGTGTCCCGGCAAGGGCTGCAGTGAGCGGCCGCCGAGATCGACCTCGGCCGGCTTTGCTCCGAGATTGAAGGCGCAGACGATCTGCTCGTTGCCTTCGCGGCGCGTGAAGGCGACGGTGTCGCCCTCGCTTTCGATGAACTCGATATCGCCCTTGGCCAGCGCCGGATGGGCGCGGCGGAAAGCCAGGAAGCGCCGATAGTGCTCGAGCAGCGAGCCGTCGTCGCCCTGCTGCACATTGACCGCTTGCGCAAGATGCTTGCTGGGCACCGGCAGCCAGGGCTTTGCCGTCGAGAAGCCGCCATTGCGGGCAGCGCCGTCCCAAACCATCGGCGTGCGGCAGCCATCGCGGCCCTTGAATTCCGGCCAGAAGCGGATGCCGTATGGGTCCTGCAGATCCTCGAAGCTGAGCTCGGCCTCGCTAAGCCCGAGCTCCTCGCCCTGATAGATGCAGACCGAGCCGCGCAACGACATCAGCAGCGCCGAGATGACCTTGAGGTAGGCGGTCGGGTCGGGCTCGCCGGCAGCCCAGCGCGAGGCAGGGCGCATCACGTCATGGTTGGAGAAGGCCCAGCACGACCAACCGTCGCTGGCCACCTTGCCGAAGGTTTCCAGCACCGAGCGCACCTTTGCCGCGCTGATCTTCTCCGGCGCCAGGAAGTCGAAGGAGTAGCACATATGCACGCGTTTGCCGCCTGCCGTATAGGCCGCCACCACTTCCAGCCCACGCTGCGAATCGCCGACTTCGCCAACCGCGGCCGTCGCCGGATATTCGTCGAGCAGGGCGCGGAAGCGTTCGAGGAAGCCGAGGTTTTCAGGCCGGCTCTTGTCGTAGAGATGGTCCTGGTAGTTGTAGGGGTTGACGGCCGGCGCCGTCTGGTCGTTGCGCTGCTCGGGCGGCAGCGGCGGATTGTCTTCCAGGCCTTGGCTGTGGAAGTAGAAATTGATGGTATCGAGGCGAAAGCCATCGACGCCGCGCTCCAGCCAGAAGCGGGTGACATCGAGCAGCGCGTCCTGGACCGCGCGGCTGTGGAAGTTGAGGTCGGGCTGCTCGGCCAGGAAATTATGCAGGTAATATTGCTGGCGGCTGGTGTCCCACTGCCAGGCCGAGCCGCCGAAGATCGACAGCCAGTTGTTGGGCGGCGTGCCGTCCGGCTTGGCATCCGCCCAGACATACCAGTCGGCTTTTGGATTGCTGCGGCTCGAACGGCTTTCCTTGAACCATGGATGGATGTCGGCGGTGTGCGAGAGCACCTCGTCGATCATCACCTTGAGGCCAAGCCGGTGCGCCTCTGCGGTCAGCGCGTCGAAGTCGGCCAGCGTGCCGAACATCGGATCGACGTCGCAATAATCCGACACGTCGTAGCCGAAATCCTTCATCGGCGATTTGAAAAATGGCGAGATCCAGATGGCGTCGGCACCGAGCGAGGCGATGTAGGGCAGCCGGCCGATGATGCCCCTGAGGTCGCCGATGCCGTCGCTGTTCGAATCCTGATAGCTGCGCGGATAGATCTGGTAGATCACGGCACCTCGCCACCAGTCGCGATCGATCGCGAGATCGGGCTTCGGGGTCGCCTTCAAAGCGGATTGCATGATTTCAACCTCCTTTCACCGAGCCGGCAAGCAGCCCGCGGACGAAATAGCGCTGCAGCGAGAAGAACACGATCAGCGGCACGATGATGGTGACGAAGGCCGATGTCGTCAGGATCTCCCAGTCGCCGCCGCGCGAACCGAGCAACGCATTGAGCTTGGCGGTCAGCACGATCTGGTCGCCCTCGGTACCGAGGAAAACCATCGCCACCAGCAGATCGTTCCACACCCAGAGAAACTGGAAGATGGCGAACGAGGCCAGCACCGGGAACGACAATGGCAGCACGATCTTGACGAAGATCTCGAAATCGCTGGCGCCGTCGATGCGCGCCGATTCCATGATCTCGCGTGGCAGGCCGGCAATATAACTCCTCAACAGATAGATGGCGAAGGGCAGGCCGAAGCCGGTATGTGCCAGCCAGATGCCGAGATAGGTTTTCGACGGCACGCCGAAGAAACTGCCGACGCCGTTATAGAGCTTCAACAGCGGGATCAGCGACATCTGCAGCGGCACGACCAGGAGGCCGATGATGACGGCGATGAGCAGCGCCCGGCCGGGAAAGCGCATCCACGCCAAAGCGTAGGCGGCGAACGCGGCGATCAGGATCGGGATCACGGTCGCCGGAATGGTGACGGTCAGCGAATTCATGAAGGAGCGGCCGATGCCTTCCGAAAACAGCACCGTGTCGTAGTTGTCGGTGGTGAATTTCGGCGGCGCCGACGAGGCGTAATAGACGCGCTGGCCGCGTTCGCTTTCGAAAGCCTTCGGCGAGGTCATGACGAAACTGCCGTCGGCATTGAGCTGCAGGGTCACGCCGTCGCCGAGATCGGCTGTCGTGCCGGCGGGATATTGCGTCGGTGCGGCCGACTTGACGCCGAAGGCGCTGATGTTGCGGGCAGGACCGTCGCCGAAGATATTGCCTTGCAGGACGAACTTGCCGTCCTTCTCGACCTGCGCCGAAGCGGGCGGCAGCCGTCCGGCTTCCGTCTGGCTGGAACTGGTGAACGAGTTCCACCAGCCCGAAGCGATGATCTGGTCCTTGTCGCGCAGCGACGAGACCAGGATGCCGAGCGTCGGGATCGTCCAGATCGCAACGAAGATGAAGACGGCGATATGGACGCCGAAACGGCTGACAAAGGACTTTCCGGTCGCCACGGCCATCTCAATGTCCCTCCGTCTCTTTGTTCGCCTGGCGGATGTTCCAGACCATGATCGGAATGACCGCGATCATGATGATGATGGCGATGGTGGCGCCGCGGCCGAAATCGCCGCCGCCGCGGAACATCCAGTCGAACATCAGATTGGCCAGCACCTGGCTGTTCCACTGGCCGTTGGTCATGGTCAGCACGATGTCGAAAACCTTCAGCACCAGGATGGTGATGGTGGTCCAGACTACGGCGATGGTGCCCCAGATCTGCGGCACCATGATCTTCCAGAAGATCTGGAAAGGATTGGCGCCGTCGATGACGGCGGCTTCCAGCGTCTCTTCCGGAATGCCGCGCAAGGCCGACGACAGGATGACCATGGCAAAGCCGGTCTGGATCCAGATCAGGATGACCATCAGGAAGAAGTTGTTCCAGAACGGCAGCGATATCCAGACCTGCGGCTGGCCGCCGAAATACTGGATGATGGCGTTGAGCAGACCGATCTGCGTCTGGCCGTCGCCGCGATACTCGTAGATGAATTTCCAGATGACGCTGGCGCCGACGAAGGAGATGGCCAGCGGCAGGAAGATCAGGCTCTTGGCGATGGTGCCCCACCAGATCTTGTCGGTGAGCACGGCGATGATCAGCCCGAGGAAGGTGCAGGCGGCCGGCACCACTGCCAGCCAGATGATGTTGTTGAGGATCGAGTTGCGGAACTCGCGGTCGCCGAACGCCCAGTGATAGTTGGCCAAGCCGACGAAATGGCCGCCGCCGCGATCGAGGAACGACAGCCTCAGCGTCTCCACCACCGGGTAGATCAGGTAGATGGTGAGGATGATCATCGCCGGCCCGACGAACAGCCACGGCCGGATCACCCCCTGCCGCCGCAGATTGTTAATCGCCGCCTTGCCGGAAACGCCGCGTGCCGGAAAGATCGTATCGAGTGCCTTGTTGGCGCCCCAGAAATAGGCGACGCAGCCGCCCACGCCGATGATGATGACGAATATCGCCGAAAAAATCTGAGCCGCCATGGGTCCCTCCCCCTGCGCACGGATCCGCCAGTCGAGAATGGCTTTGGCGACGGGATCATGCGCCGATTCAGTTGTCTGGAGCGCGACCAGCCGAAAAGCAGGTCACTGGGCGCGCATCATGCCGGAATGCGTTGTGCTCACGACAATCGACGCGACGCCAAGCACCGGATAAGGTCCGGGCCGTTTGAGGCCCGGACCGCATCACATTGGGAACGCAAGCCGGCCGCTTACTTGATCGCGTCCCAGCTTTTCTGGATATCGGTGGCGACGTCCTGGGCGGACTTGCCGCCGACCAGGTCGATCATGCCGGTCCAGAAGGCGCCGGCGCCGATCTTGCCCGGCATCAGGTCGGACCCATCGAAGCGGAAGGTCGAGGCGTTGGCCAGGATTTCGCCCTGCTTCTTCAGCGCGTCGCTGGCATAGGCGTCCTTGTTGACCGACTTGAACGGCGTCACGAAGCCACCCTGCGCCATCCAGATCTCATGAGCGAGCGGCAGCTTCAGGAATTCGATGAACGCGCGGGCACTCTTGCTATCCTTGGTGATCATGGCGAGCGTGCCGGCGCCCAGCACCGGAGTGCCGAGATCGGGCTTGGAGGCGTAGGGCGGGTAATAGAAGAAGTCGGCATCCTCGCCGATCTTGGTGCCTTGCGGGAAGAAGGTCGGGATGAATGATGCCTGGTGGTGCAGATAGCATTTTGGCGGCACCGAGAAGAGGCCCTTCGGGCTGTCGCGGAAATCGGTCGCCGCAACCGCCTTTGCACCGCCCTCGACCATTTTGTCGTCGGTCGCGATCTTGCCGAAAATGTCGATGGCGTTGACCACGGCCGGATCGTTGAACGGAATTTCGTTCTTCACCCATTTGTCGTAGGTCTCGGGCGTCTGGGTGCGCAGCATGATGTCTTCGACCCAGTCGGTCGCAGGCCAGCCGGTGGCGCCGCCCGAACCAAGCCCGATGCACCATGGCGTGCCGCCGTCGGCGATGATCTTCTTTTCGAGCTCGGCAAGCTCTTCCTGCGTCTTCGGCACCTTGTAGCCGGCTTCCTCGAAATTATCCGGCGAGTACCAGACTAGCGATTTCACGTCGGCCTTGTAGGGGAACGCGAAGAAACCGGGCTTGCCGTCCTTGTCCTTGAAGGTGCCGAGGTCGACCCAGGATTGGCCGGCGCCGTAATTGTCCTTGACCCAGGTGGCGGTGTCGTCGCCGAGCGGCGTCAAAAGCCCCTTCGATGCCAGATCCTGGATCAGACCCGGCTGCGGCAGCACGGCGATGTTGGGCGGGCTGCCGGCCTGCGTGTCGATGACGATCTGCTGCTCGTAATTCTCCGACGAGGAGTACTTGATCTCGGCGCCGGTGGCTTCGGAGAAATAATCGAGAACGGTGCGGACAAGCCCTTCGTCCTCGCCGCGCCACGGTCCGAAGATCGTCAGCGTCTCGCCCTTGAGGTCGACCTTCTTGAGCTCCTCGTAGTTGGCCCAGTTGAAACGGGGATCTTCGCCCGGCTTGAACTTCAGTTCGGCTTGCGCCGGCATGGCCAGGGCGAGCGTGGCAAACGCAGCGCCCAGCAGAAGCATTTTCTTCATCGGTATTCCCTCCCAGTGGTGACAAACACCGAACGAAACCTCCATTCCGTCCGGCGGCGCTGCAGGACTGTGACTCAGTCGGAAAGGAACTGCAACCTTTCGTAGAGTCTTCCAAAGCGCTTTGGTGATTTTGATCACGCCACTGAATTGATCCGGAGTCAAGAGAAAGCCACGCTAATCGATTTGATTTCTGCGGCCGAGTGCCAGCGAAAGTGCGCTGCAGCACAGTTTTCTGGCGGTGCAGCAGCAAATTCGGCTTCAAACCGGTCTGAACCGTGCGTATGGTCATTGCGCTCGGCAAGGCGGTTCGTAGCGGCCAGCTCGATTCAGATTAAAAGCGCTTTGAGGTTTTGGAGGCCTCCGGTGAACCTCAAGCAGCTCTCCCACATGCTGGCGCTTTCGCAGACCACGGTCAGCCGCGCATTGAACGGCTACCCGGAAGTCAACGAGGAAACGCGCCGGCGGGTGGTCGATGCCGCCAAGCGTCACGGCTATCGCCCCAATCCGAGCGCGCGCCGGCTGGCGACCGGCAAGACCGGCATGATCGGCTATGTGCTGCCGACGGGGACGACCGTCGACATCGACCCGCATTTCGTCGAGTTCCTGTCCGGCCTCGGCGACTATGCGCGTTCGCACGAGCTCGACCTGGTGCTGTCACCGGCCGATGCCGACGACCAGGAGACGACCTACCGCCGTATTGTCGCCAACCGGCAGGTCGACGCGGTCTATATCTCGTCGCCGAGGCCGGCCGACCGCCGGGTGGCGCTGGTCAATACGCTCGGCATTCCTTTCATCGTCCATGGCCGCAGCGAAGGCTTCGATTTCCACTATCCCTTCACCGACATCGACAATGAGGGCGCCTTCCACGAGGCGGCGCGGCTTCTCGTCCAGCTCGGTCACAGGCGTCTGGCGCTGATCAATGGCGACGATCGCGAGACCTTCGCCATCCACCGCGAGCGCGGCGTTCGGCGCGCGCTAGCGGCAAGCGGCCTGGTGCTTGGTGATCAGCATGTCTGTTCCCTCACCATGACCGAGGAGAATGGCTACCGCGCTGCCCGGCGCTTGCTGGAACAAAGCGACGCGCCGACGGCGATCGCCTGCTCCAGCCTGATCATGGCGCTCGGCGTGGTGCGCGCGGTGCGCGATCTCGGCCTGACCATTCCGGGCGACCTGTCGCTGATCGCCCATGACGACGTCTTTCCCTGGCTGAAGCCGGAGAATTTTTCGGTGCCGCTGTCGACGACGCGTTCGTCGATCCGCCTGGCCGGCGCGCGCATCGCCGAACGGCTGGCGGCGCGGATTTCCGGCCTGGAGGAGGGGGCTCGCGGCGAGGTCTGGCCGGTCGACCTGGTGGTCAGGGGATCGGTCGCCGGCGCACCGGCCTAGAGGCAATCACTCTGAACGGCCGAGGTCGACTCTTGGCGGCTGTTGGCCAGCACCAGCGAGTGCGTCCTGGTGTCAGGCCGCAGATTTGAGGTGATCGATGAAGGCGCGCAGCTTCGGCAGGACTTGGCGCTTGCCTGGATGATAGAGGAAGACACCCGGCGTCGTCGTGGCGATGCTGTCCAGCACCGACTTGAGTTTTCCTTCTTCTATCAGACCTTCGGCGAGTGGTCGTGGTGTCTGCGCCAGCCCAACGCCCCGCGTCGCAGCCCCGACCAATGTCGAATAGTCGTGCGCGATCAGCGGGCCTGAGACGATCGCTTCGATCGCGCCATTGCCGTCGACGAAGGACCAGGGCGCGATCGCGCCATTCGAGCGGCGCAAGCGTAAGCAGGCGTGGCGGCGCAAGTCCTCGACACGCTCGGGACGGCCGTGGCGCTCGAGATAATCAGGGCTGCCGACGACCACGAACGAGAACGGCGGAGTCAGCCGCACCGCGACCATGTCGGCGGCGATGAACTGGCCGAGGCGGATGCCGGCATCGAACCCGCCGGTCGCCAGATCAACCATCTGGTCGCTCACGGCGATCTCCAGTTCGATCTCAGGATAGGCTTGGCAGAACGACGCGAGCACCGGCTCCAACATCAATGGCACGATGGCGCGGGGCACAGACAGACGCAGCAGACCGGTCGGCCGTTGGCCGATATCGCGGGCAGCCTCGCCGGCCGCGACGAGCTCTTCGAATGCAGGGCCGGCACGGTCGAGGAACCGCTGGCCAGGCTCGGTTAAACCGACGCTCCGCGTCGTGCGGACGAACAGCGCCGTACCCAGGCGAGCTTCCAGCGCGCGCACCGCTTGGCTCACAGCGGACGGCGTCACGCCGAGATCGGCGGCAGCACGGCGGAAGTTGCGGCGCCTGGCGACGGCCAGGAACGCCTCGACGCCCTCCAGCGCACCATGTCGGACTGTGTAGTTCTGCTTCATAGGTTGTTGTGATTACACCGGATAGTCGAATTGCGGTAGCGGGCTTAAAGCCGCGTGAATCAACTGTTGAGAGAAGGCCAAATGTCCACGGAAATAGTGTTCCAAACCCATCTTGTTCTCGGCTATGTCGCGTGGCTGCTTTGCTTCGGCGCATACGGTTTGCCGTGGCTCAGGTCGATGGACCGGGTCGCAGCGCAACGTGCTATCGCTACGCTGCACAGCTTCCGCTTCTTCGGGCTCGTCTTCATCGTTCCGGGCGTCGTAAGCCCCAATCTGCCCGCCGATTTCGCCGTGTTTGCCGCCTACGGCGATTTCGCGACTGGCGTGCTGGCCATGCTGGCGCTGCTCACAGTGAGGATACGCCCGCTCTTCTGGCCGTTGGTCGTCGCCTTCAACGTCGTAGGGACGGTCGACCTCATCGTCGACTATTACCACGCCATTCAGATCGGCCTTCCTGCACGCGCGGGGGAACTGGGCGCAACCTACGCGATCCCGATCATCTACGTACTTGATGATAACGCACATCGCCGCATTCTATTTTCTGGCGCGTCCTCGGCAAAACGCGACTTAAGCCATCGTAGTCGATCCGCCTGGCCGGCGCGCATTGCCGAACGGCTGGCGTCGCGAATCTCCGGCCGGAGCAGGCCGCGCGCGGCGAGGTCTGGCCGTTCGACCAGTGGTCAGGGCATCCAGGGCCGGCGCGCCGATGTAAAGGTCAAAACTCGATCACTCCCGGCGACCGAGTTCGACCCAGAGCGGCCGTCCGACCCTGCGAGCCCGATGACGCTGGCCAACCCTTAGCAGAAAACGGACTGAAGAATAGCCGCGCTGCAGCAGCAAAGGAGATCGATCGCTTCCCCAATACCACAACCGCTATCGGAGTACCGAATCGGCCGGCTGAGCCGTCGTTATCGGATCGGCATGACGATGCACAATCTTCCACAGACCATCTTCTGGGCGAAAGACGCTCGTCGCGCGTAACGCAAGAGGCGTGACATCGCTCCGACCGCCAACCTTGGACCTGAGCCGCTCCACTTCGACGATGTATGCCAGCTCAGACGTCACACACTTCGCTATGTTCTCGAAGCCGCTAGCGTCGCCGTCCCTGTAGTTCGATGCCGCCTGCTCCATCGTCTCAACGACCTGCTTCCATCCATGAGCGAAAGGGCCAAAGGGATTGCCCAGTGTTACATCGTCTCGTTGGGAAAAGAGCTTCTTCGCTGGCGCGGGGTTTCCTTTCATGAACTCATCCAGAGCCAGGTGGTATTCTTCAACTGCTTGATCGAAGCCACTGGCGTCGAGGGACACGTCATCCTCCCTGTCGTTTTTATTTCTGATCCGGACTGGCGACCACAGGTCTACATTCTGTGCGCCCGCAGCGGTGAAGCATTTTCCCTACGGCGGCGTAGTGCAGGTTGGCTTGGTCATTATAGCACGGCGTGAGACAAGTTTCGCGACAGCGTTATGAGACGGCTCGGTTCAAACACGAGACTTAGTCCTTGGCCGCCTCGGCCGCCTTGGTGTCCAGCAGCCCAAAGCCGAAATCATTGTCCCGCCCCTTGGGGCCGAGATCCTTTGCCGTGGCGGCCAGTGCTTTCTCGACCCAGTCGGCCGAACGGTCGGGCGCGGCATGCAACAGGTTGGCGACCGCGCCGGTCACGATCGCCGCTGCAAAGGACGTCCCGGTCACCACATCCGAGCCGGCGCCGCTTGGCGCCACCATCTCGACGCCGGGAGCGGAGATGAAGACGTAGGCGCCGCGATTGGCCTGCGGCATCAGCCCGTCCTTGGCATCGGTGGCCGTCACCGCGATCACGCCGTCGAAGGCGGCCGGATAACCATAGGGCGCCTTCGGCCCGTTATTGCCGGCGGCGGCGACCAGCACGATGCCGAGCGCGCGCGCATTGCGGCAGGCGATGCCGAGCAGGTCGTTCTTCGGGCCGACGAAGCTCATATTGATGATACGGACATCCTGCTCCGCCGCCCAGTCGAGCGCCGAAAGGATGACGTCCATGGTCGACTTGCCGCCCTCGAAGGCGCGGGCGTGATAGATCCTGGCGCCCGGCGCCATGCCTTTGAACGCGCCGGTGCCGGCGATCAGTCCATCGACCGAAGTACCGTGGTCGCGTGCCTTGATCGGCACGTCGGGCATGGCATCGAACTGCTCGGCGATGACACCGGAGAGCGCGGGATTGCTGTCGTCGATGCCGGTGTCGATGACGCCGACGCGGACATTCTCGCCGCTGGCTTCCTTGGCGTCGAGCGCGATGCGCTCGAACGCATAATTGACGATGCTGGCCGCCTGCTGCAGCGAATAGACGTGGTTGGCCTCACGCCGCAAAGTGCGGCCGTCGGCGGCAAGCTGCGCCAGCACGACGCCGACTGGGCGGCCATCGGGAATGCCGAAGCGCACCAGCGTGTTGCCGAGCAGCCGCGACTGCCGCTGCGAGCGTATTTCGAGGCCGAACGAGGCGGCGATCTGCTGGACCGCGCCGGCATCGCCATTGACCGTGACCAGCACCTCGTCGGGCACGAAATCGCCGATCACGGCGCGCGGCGGCTCGGTTGCGACAAGATCGGTGGGTGCTACGATCGGACCGCCCGGCGCGGCCGCCGGTATTGCCGGCAGGCCCGAAGGCGGAGCGGTCGGCGGGGCCGCGGTATTGCCGGGAGGTATCGGCGCCTCGGTGACTAGGGTAGGATTGGGGAACAAGTCGACGATCAGCGCGGGAAGAAACACGGCACTCACCGTTGAAGCCTTAGCCGGCGTTTTGCCGCCGCTATCCTTCCCGTCGTCGCCGTCCTTGGCGCAGTCGGTGCCGGCGGCACTTGCCCGGTTCAGGCAGTCGATCTCCGCCTGGGTGAGGTTCGGGTCGTTGGTCTGCGCCATCGCGGACGTGGCGAAGATTGTCATCGCCGCCGTCAATCGAATGACCGCCTTAGCCGCCATCAGCCGGTTTCCTTCCCTCCAGGGCAGCTTCGGTGAAAGGCTGGGCGGCAATAAGGCCAAGCAGCTTCTGATAGTCGGCGGCGGTCTTGGCCGGAACGCCGAGGCGGAAGACACCGTCGGCGGTCGGCCCGCCGGCGATCTTCAACTGGTTCTGGTCGAGAAAAGCGACGATATCGGACAGCTTCGCATCCGGTTTGAACTTCACCAGTGCAAACGGCATTTTGGCCAGATCGTCTGCCGATCCGGCAATCTTGAAGTCGCCACCTCTGCTGCCGGTCTGGACAAAGGATTGCGCGACGACCAGGGCCAGCAGCACCGCGGCCGCGGCCCAGGCGACGCCGGCCGGCACCGCCATGAAGCGGCTCCAGGCCTGCGCCAGCCAGGGCGACGCCGCCGGCGCGCGGGCCGGGCCGGCCTCGGCGTCGAGCGCCTTGGCAAAGCGGCTGAGCGCATCGGCCGGCGGGCGGATTGCCTCGTTTGCGGCAGCAGTGCCGGAGAATTCGGCCTCGGCCTCGCCAAGCGCGGCCATCGCCGCCGGATCGCTCTCCAGCCATTCCTCGATGGCTTCCAGCTCGGCGCCTTCCAGCGAGCCGTTCAGATAAAACGGCAGCAGCATTTCCATTTCGTCGCGGCGTGACATTTTTTCAGCGGCGCTCATGGCCACCCCCTGTCGTAACCGGCGGCCTTGAGAGCTTCGCCGAGTTTCTTGCGGGCGTAGAACATCCTGGTCTTGACCGTGGCGACCGGAATACCGAGCACCTCGCCGATCTCGCTCACCGATTGCCCGTGATAATAGGCAAGGTCGATCACCGTGCGATGCTCTTCCGGCATGGCATCGATGAAGCGTCGCAAGGCAGCGGCCTTGTCTTCCTTCATCGTCACGACTTCCGGCGTGTCGGCACCGTCGGCGACCTGGGCCGCGTCATCGTCGTCGATCCAGTCTTCCTTCTTCCTGCGTAGCAGGGACAGCGCCTTGAAGCGGGCAATGCCGAGCAGCCATGTCGAGACCTCCGAGCGCCCCTCGAAGGCCGGCGCCTGCCGCCAGAGCTCGAGGAACACCTCGTTCGCGATATCGTCGGCCATCAGTTCCGATCCCGTCTGGCGTGCCACGAAGCGGTAGACCCGCGCGTGGTGGCGCATGAACAGGAGCCGCACGGCTGCACGGTCGCCCTTCGCGACCCGCTCGACGAGCGCGCGATCGGTCTCCGCGGCTGTCATCGCCGGTCGAGCCGCCTGGCTCCTGCCTGCTCTGTCGCTGATCGGCCCAAAAAGGTTCACCGCCTCCGCCGGATATTTGCGGAGGCTAACCGAAGAGCGGAGAGGTTGCCAGAGGTGCGCTTTCTCCTTCTCCCTGCGGGGGAGGGAAGACGCCGCCTTTGCAAACATCGCTGCAGCGAATACGCTCCGCAAATGATCAGGAATCCCACAGTTACGGTCGGTGCATTGCTGGTGAACCACGACCGGAAGGTCTTGATGGGTCTTCGCGCTGCCTGGAAGAGCGCGTGGCCTGGGCATTGGGACACGATCGGCGGCCGCGTTGAAGCCGGAGAGACGCTGGAAGAGGCACTCGTTCGCGAGATTCAGGAAGAAATTGGAGTGACGCCAACAGATTTCGGTTGGATGCGGTGCATTGGAGAGCGCCATCCCGAGCTCTATGGGAAGGCGTTGCACCACGTTTTCAAGGTCATCGGCTGGGAAGGCGGGGATCCAAGCAACATTTGCGAGGAACACACCGAGATCCGGTGGTTTGATGTCGAGGAACTTCAGCGCCTCCCCAATCTGGTGGATTGCGATTATCGCCGGCTCGCAAAGCTCGCCGCGACGTGACCTCCCGAAAGTACCCGTTCTCGCACGTGATCCGCGCACCGATCCTCGGCATTTCCCGTGACGCGAGGGAATCCCTAGGTGCTCAATTTCCCGCGCTTGCCATCCGCCGTCCCTTGATTCGCCTTCTCCAGCCCGCCGATCTCCACTTCGGGCATCTGTCGCTGATCGGCCCAAAAAGGGTTCACCGCCTCCGCCGGATATTTGCGGAGGCTAACCGAAGAGCGGAGAGGTTGCCAGAGTGTACCGTTCTCCCCCTTTTTAGCGATACTGTCTCGGCCGTCAGGCTCGCAATGACGGCGGCCACAAGGCGGCTCATAACCATCGGGTAAGGTGCAGTCGTTCAGCCTCGGGCGAGGCGTAATTGGACGCCATCGCCGTGCAGGGATTCCCGACAGTTTTGTAACTCAACAGTCCGCTGCCGGGCGACTAAGGTCCCGATCGCAAATGGCAATCCAGCCTGAAGAAACGAAATGTTATGACCAACAACAGCTTTGCGGCCGCGATTCTCGTGGATCAGTCGCCCATGGCGGTGTTCGCCGCGGTCAAGCGTCCACGCGAGTGGTGGGGCGCATGAAGCCTTGCGCGGTCGGAAGGAGCTTTCCATGAGATTGATTAGGCTGAAAGCGCCGGGAGGCTTGGAAAATCTCAAGCTGGTCGAGGAAGATTGCCCAGAACCAGGGCCGGGTGAGTTGCTTGTCAGGATACGAGCGTGTTCGTTGAATTTCCACGACAGTATGGTGGCGCTGGGAAAGAAACCGTGCGCCGATGGCCGTATCCCGCTGTCCGATGGCGCCGGAGAGGTGGTTGCGGTCTCAGACGATGTCCAAGAATTCAAGGTCGGAGATGCCGTCGTCAGCACCTATTGGCCCCATTGGCTGGCAGGCGAACCGACGCCAGCCAATAAGAAGGGCGAATTGGGAGATGATGTTGACGGCTATGCCCGCGAGTATGTGTGCATGCCCTGGCATGCCTTCACAAGGGCACCGGCAGACTTCACGCATGTGGAGGCGGCAACGCTTACTTGTGCCGGCGTCACCGCCTGGAAAGCCCTGATGGTGTGCGGCCAGGTGAAGCCTGGTGATACGGTGCTGGTCCTTGGCACGGGAAGTGTATCGCTGTTCGCGCTGCAATTCGCAAAAATTGCAGGCGCTCGGGTTATTGCCACCTCCTCATCGGAGGAGAAGCTGGAAAAGTTAAAGCGATTTGGAGCCGACATTGTCGTCAATTACAAGGCGGTGCCGGATTGGGGCCAGAAGGCAAGGGTATTGACGGACGGACGCGGCGTCGATCATGTGATCGAGGTTGGCGGGCCCGGCACATTGGCGCAGTCGATAACAGCTTGCAGGATGGGCGGCCACATCGCACTGATCGGTGTCTTGACTGGTTTTGCCGGGCAAGTTTCGATCCCGGCCCTGTTTTCCAATCAGATCAGGATCAGCGGAATCTCGATTGGCAGCAGGGCAGACCAGAACGACATGATCCGTGCCATAGAGGCCAACCGTTTGAAGCCTGCGATCGACCGCGGTTTTCCCCTGCAGGAGATCGCCAATGCCTTCAAGCACTACGAGTCCCAAAAGCATTTTGGCAAGGTCTGTCTCGAACTTTGACTCCTGTATCTGGCCTCCATTTGGCGTCGCGCATTTCGACCGGCTTTATGTTCTCCGCAAGCAAAGCAGGCCAGGCACCAATCAGTCGAGAAATGGCTTTGCCTTCATCGTCGCCGGCACCGGCACGCCGAGGCGCGCAAGCACCGTTGGCGCGAGCTGCAGCTGATCGAGCAGCGTCTTGGCTTCCGGACCCTCGCCGGATCCGAAGTAGTAAAGTGCGAAATCCTGCATCTCCTCGTCGTGGCCGCCATGATGGCCGCGATCGGTCTGGCCATGATCGGCGGTGACGATCACCTCGTAGCCGGCCTCCCGCCAGCGCGGCAGGAAGCCGGCGAGCATGGCGTCCATTGCATAGACGGCATGATCCATCTCATGGCAGTCATGGCCGAAGCGGTGGCCCATCGAGTCCAGCGTGCAGCTGTGCAGGATGCCGTAGTCGATGCCGTAGCGCCTGGTCAGCATGGTCAAGGTAGCGAACAGGTCGACGTCGCTCGGCGTCATCTGGTTCCTGGCATTATAGCCGGTCATGGTGTGGAACCGGCCGTGGCCGATCGGCCCGCCCGGCTCGTCGAACTCCATGTCCTCGACCAGGTCGAACGGATAGGCCCGGAAGAATTCGGACCAGTAGGAATGGGTGACCGCACCCGTCTTGCCGCCGGCCCTGCTGACTTCGGAAAAAATATCAGGCTGTTCGACGCGAAACCGGTTCTCGTTCGACAGGATACCGTGCACTTGGGGCGGCACGCCGGTGTGGATCGAGGCGTAGCAGGATGCCGAGGTCGACGGCAGGACGGAGCGCATTTTCCATACGCGGGCTTCGCCTGATTGCACCCAGCCTTCGAGATTGCCCATCAGCCGCCGCCAGTTCCGGTAAGGCACGCCGTCGAGGATGATGACCAAAAGTTTTGTCTTGAGCGCCACGGGAGTGTCTAATTTCCCGCGCTGGCCATGCGCCGTCCCTTGATCGCCTTTTCCAGCCAGCCGATCTCCATTTCGGGCACCGACGACAGCAAAAGATCGGTGTAGGCATCGAAGGGTGGCGTCAGCACGGTGCTCTTGGCGCCGTAGCGCACCACCTCGCCGCGATACATCACCGCGATTGAATCGGCGATCGACTTGACCGTGGCCAGGTCGTGGGTGATGAACAGATAGGCGACGTTTTCCTCTTTCTGCAGCCCGAGCAGCAGCTCCAGTATGCCATGGGCGACCAGCGGGTCGAGCGCCGAGGTCACCTCGTCGCAGATGATCAGCTTCGGCTTGGCGGCGAGCGAGCGGGCGATGCAGACGCGCTGCTTCTGGCCGCCCGAAAGCTCGGCCGGATAGCGGTCGATATAGCCTTTGCCCATTTCAATCTTGTCGAGCAGTTCGGCGACGCGTTTGTCGCGCTCGCGCCCGCGCATCCCAAAATAGAATTCCAGCGGCCGGCCGATGATGGTGCCGACCGTCTGGCGCGGGTTCATCGCCACATCGGCCATCTGGTAGATCATCTGCAATTGGCGCAGATCCTCTTTCGGCCGGTCGGCAAGCCGGTTGGCGAGCGGCCGCCCGTCGAAGGTGACGGTGCCTTGTTCGGGCGGCAAGAGGCCGGTGATGGCGCGCGCCAGCGTCGATTTGCCGGAGCCGGACTCGCCGACCACCGCCAGCGTCTGGCCCGGGAAAATATCGACCGAGACGTTCTTCAACACCTTGATGTGGCTGCGGCCATAGGCGGCGGTGATGTTCTTGACCGACAGGAACGGGCTCGTGCCGGGCTTCTGCTCCTGATGTTCGATCTCATGCACTGAAACCAGCGCGTTGGTGTATTCCTGGCGCGGCTCCTTGATGATCTGGCGCGTGCCGCCCCATTCGACCAGCCGGCCGTGGCGCAGCACCATGATCTCGTCCGATACCTGGGCGACGACGGCAAGATCGTGGGTGATGTAGAGCGCCGCGACATGCGTGTCGCGGATGGCATCCTTGATCGCCGCCAAGACGTCGATCTGCGTCGTCACGTCGAGCGCCGTGGTCGGCTCGTCGAAGACGATCAGGTCGGGCTCCGAGCACAGCGCCATTGCCGTCATCACGCGCTGCAGCTGACCGCCCGACACCTGGTGGGGGAAGCGCTCGCCGATGCTTTCGGGGTTCGGCAGGCTGAGCTTCTTGAACAGCGCCACGGCGCGCTTTTCGGCTTCGGCCCGCGTCGCCGTGCCGTGCAGCAGTGCTGCCTCGACCACCTGGTCCATCAGCCTGTGCGCCGGGTTGAAGGCAGCTGCCGCCGATTGCGCGACATAGCAGACCTCGCGGCCGCGCAATTTGCGGAACCCTTCGTTGCCGCCCTTCAGGATGTCGCGGCCATTGAGGATGACCTCACCGCCGGTGATGCGCACGCCGCCGCGGCCGTAGCCCATCGACGACAGGCCGATGGTCGATTTGCCGGCGCCGGACTCGCCGATCAATCCGAGCACCTTGCCCTTTTCGAGCGTCAGCGAGACATCGTGCACCAGCACGATGTTCTTCGGCGCCTCGCCCGGCGGATATACCGTGGCCTCGATGCGCAGATTGCGGATGTCGAGCAGCACGCCGGACCTCGGTTGCCCGGGCTTCGGTTGCCCGGGCTTCGGTTGCTTGTCAGCCATTACCCGCGTCCTCCCTTCAGGCTTGTCGTGCGGTTGAGCACCCAGTCGGCGACGAGATTGACGGAAATCGCCAGCGCTGCGATCGCCGCCGCCGGAATGAGGGCGGCGCCTATGCCGAAGACGATACCATCCTTGTTTTCCTTGACCATACCGCCCCAATCGGCGTCCGGCGGCTGTACGCCAAGCCCAAGGAAGGACAGCGTCGACAGGAACAGCACGGCATAGATGAAGCGCAGGCCGAGTTCCGAAACCAGCGGCGACAGCGCATTAGGCAGGATTTCGCGGAAGATGATCCAGCCGCTGCCTTCGCCGCGCAATTTGGCCGCCTCGACGTAATCCATGACGTTGATGTCGACGGCGACCGCCCTCGACAGGCGGTAGACGCGGGTCGAATCCAGAACGCCCATGACCAGGATCAGCGTCACCAGATTGGATGGCAGCACCGAAAGCACGACAAGGGCCATGATCAGCGTCGGGATCGACATCAGGAGATCGACGAGACGCGACAGAAGCGTGTCGAACCAGCCGCCGAAAACCGCCGCCGAGAAGCCGAGTATGGCGCCGAGCGAGAACGATAGCGCGGTCGCCAGCACCGCGATGAACAGGGTGATGCGGGCGCCATAGATCATGCGCGACAACAGATCGCGGCCCAGATTGTCGGTGCCCAGCCAATGCGCCGCCGACATCGGTTCCCAAGGGACGTCGCTGACGATCTCGGCATTGCCATGCGGCGCGATCCACGGCGCAAAAATCGCCGCCAGAACGAACAGCGCCGTCAGCACGATGCCGATCAATGCCGGGATGGGGATGCGTTTGATGACGAGCATACCCGACCCCTTCATTTCGGATGTCTAAGGCGCGGATTGGCGACGATTGCCGCTATGTCCGCGATGATGTTCAGGCTGATGTAGACGGCGGCGAAGATCAGCCCGACCGCCTGCACCACAGGCACGTCACGCTTGGTGACGTGGTCGACGAGATATTGGCCCATACCCGGATAGACGAAGATCACCTCGACAACGACGACGCCGACTATGAGATAGGCCAGGTTGAGCATTACGACGTTGATGATCGGCGCAATAGCATTGGGGAAGGCATGCCTGCGGATGACCGCGAAGGCGGAAAGCCCCTTGAGTTCGGCGGTTTCGACATAGGCCGACTGCATGACATTGAGGATCGCGGCGCGCGTCATGCGCATCATATGGGCGAGCACCACCAAGGTCAGCGCCGCCGCCGGCAGTGCTATGGCCTGGATGCGCTCGCCGAACGGCATTCCGTCATAGACGGTGGAAATGGCGGGAAACCATTGATGTTGCACCGCGAAGAAAAAGACGAGCACATAGCCGACGAAGAATTCCGGGAAGGACGTCGAGGCCAGCGCCAGTCCCGAGATCAGCTTGTCGACCCAGCCATTGCGGTAGCGCACCGCGATCAGCCCGAGGATGATCGCCAGCGGCACCGCGACGACCGCCGCCCAGAAGGCGAGGAACAGTGTGTTCCACAGCCTTCCCTTGATAGAGGTTGCGATATCCTGACCGCTCGACATAGCCGTGCCGAGATCACCGGTCAGAATGCCGCCGAGCCAGCGAAAATAACGGATGTAAGCCGGATCGTTGAGCCCGAGCTGTTCGCGCAGATTGGCGAGCGACTCCGGTGTCGCCGACTGCCCGAGAATGGCTTGCGCAACATCGCCGGGCAGGATCTGGGTGCCGGCGAAGATCAGGACCGAAACGGCCAATAGAAGGATGATGCCCAGCGCAATGCGCTGGGCCACCAGTTTCACGATGGGTGAGGACATATCCGCAAGGCCGGGCTCAGGCTTCGAGCCAGCACTTCGCGAGAGCATATCCGTTCATCAACTCCTGATGCGGATCATCCACCCAGCCGGTAACCTTGGCGCCCGTCGCGTCGATGAACTGATTGAACATCGGCAGGATCAGGCCGCCCTCGTCGCGCACCATCACAGCCATGTCGTGGTACATTGCCTTGCGCTTGGCCTCGTCGAGCTCGGCGCGAGCGGCCAGCACCATCTTGTCGAAATCCGGACGCTTGAACCGTGTGTCGTTCCAGTCGGCCGTCGACAGATAGGCAGTCGAGTACATCTGGTCCTGCGTCGACCGGCCGCCCCAGTAGGAGGCGCAGAAGGGCTGCTTGTTCCAGACTTCCGACCAGTAGCCGTCGCCCGGTTCGCGCTTGATCTCCAGCTTGATGCCGGCCTTGGCCGCGCTTTGCTGGAACAGCTGTGCGGCATCGACGGCACCGGGGAAGGCGACGTCCGACGTCCGGAGCAGGACGGCACCGTCATGGCCCGACTTCTTGTAGTGGAACTTGGCCTTGTCGGGATCGTATTTGCGCTGCTCGATCTCGGTGAATAGCGGGTACGATGCATTGATCGGGAAGTCGTTGCCGAGCGAGCCATAGCCACGCAGCACCTTGTTCAGCATCTCCTCGCGGTCGATCGCCAGCTTCAGCGCCATGCGCAAATCGTTGTTGTCGAACGGCGCGGTGTTGCAGTGCATGATGAAGACGTAGTGGCCGGGTCCCGAATGGTTGCGGATGGTGACGCCGGGCACACGCTTGATCAGGTCAACGATCTTCGGCTCGACGCGGTTGATCATGTGGACCTGGCCGCCCTGCAGGGCCGCCGTACGCGCCGTGGCGTCGTTGATGACGATGATCTCGATCTGGTCGGCATGGCCCATCTTGTCGCCCTGCCAGTAGTTGGCGAAGCGCTCGCCGCCATGGCGCACGCCGGGCTCGTTGGTGGTGACCTTGTAAGGACCCGCCGAGATGCCGGCATCGGCCTTGTCCTTGCCGCCGTTCGGCTGGATGATCAGGTGATAGTCGCTAAGCAGATAGGGAAGATCGGCATTCGGCTCCTTCAGCGTCAACACCACTTCCTTGCCGCTGGCCTTGATGCTCTCGATGCCTTTCATATAGCCGAGCGCGCCGGATTTCGACTTCTCGTCCGAATGGCGTTCGAGGGTGGCGGCCACGTCCTCTGCAGTCACTTTCTTGCCGTTGTGGAACTCGACGCCGTCGCGGATCTTCAGCGTCCAGGTCTTGGCGTCGTCCGACGAGCCGATCTCCTCGGCAATGCGGTTCTCGAGCTTGCCTTCGGGAGACAGCTCGACGATCAGTTCGCCCCACATCTTGCCGAAGGCGAACGGCACCTGCGTCATGAACAGCGCCGGATCGAGGCTGTTGGTGGATTCGCCACCGACGAGGCCGGCCTTGAGCGTGCCGCCCTTGACCGGACCCGCCGCGCGGGAAGCGCTGGAAAGCAGCGAATTGGCGAAGGTTGCGGTGACGCCGAGCGCTGCCGCCCGGCCGAGAAAATCGCGACGGCTCAGCTTGCCGGACGCAACGCGCCGGCTCAGATATTCCAGTTCGTTCGACATGTTGAGTTCCTCACTCTGTTGGTCCGACCTTATGGTCGTTTTTTCTCATTTCAATCGGGAGAATAATGACCGTAAGGGAAAGGGGTAAGCAAGACCGAATGCGACATGCCGTGGCGTAAATCGTGCGTCGCAATTGGACCAATCGCTATAAGTGCTCAAAGCAGTACCCGCGGGATATTCTCCTCGAAGTCGCGCTCGAAGACCAGTTTCTCGCCTTCATAGGCTTCAATTCTGGCGCTAACCATGAAGCTTTGCGCGTCGGAGCGCATTTCGGCGAAGGTTTCGGTGCGCACCGACCATTCATTTCGCGACAGCGTCTGGGTCCAATGCGTCTTGCCCAAGGCTGACAGCGGATCGTCAGGATGGATCGCCCACGTCTCTCTCGCGATGCTGCCATTGGCAAGGCTGTGTTCCAGGTCGCGCACCTCACCGAAATCGTCGACGATGGAAAGCGTGATCATTCCGGTCTTTTCGTCGCGATCGACATGACGCTCGGAATTGGCGGCGCGGACCGTTTCGGTTGCCCAGGGCGTGGCGCCTTCGGGGGCGGGGAAGGTGACCTCGTCGCCTGTCGCCGGCGGGCGCAGCGGCAGCATCAATGTCGCGGCCGACAATTCCAGCCGGACCGGCTCCGGCGACGGCCAGATCATCGGCCAATAGCTGTTGGAAATGGCCACACGCAAGCGGTGACCGGCCGGCACGCGATAGGCGCATTGGTCGAGCACCACCCGGGCGTTGACGATTTCGCCGGGCACCAGCGCTTCGGGAAATTCGTGCGAGTTGCGATGCGTCAGGTTGAGCACGCCGTAGGAGATCAGCTCCGACGCTCCGTCCGGATGGACGTCGCACAGCCGAACCGCGATGTTCGCCTGGCGCCGGTCCGCCGAGCCCCTGACCGCAACTTCGGGAGCACCGACGATGTCGATCGCTTCGTTCAGCACCGGCTGGTCGAAACACACCGACAGCGCATCGTCGGGGCGCTGGTCACCCGGCAGTTCCGGTCCAAAGGTGAAGGGGAAATATTCGCCACCGGCAAGGCCGCAGCTTTGCGGCGAAGTGACGATAGCGTGGTTGCCTTCAGCGATAAGCTCAACCTCTTGCGTCTTGATGTTGGGTGACGGCCATTCCGTTTCAGCGACCCAGCGGCCCGGCCGCTCGGGATGCCAGCGCGCCGGACGCACGCTGTCCATCACATAGGCGCGGTAGGCCGGGTCGGCCTCTACGCCGGTGTCGAGGTCCTTCAGCCAGCGGTCCCACCAGCGCAACGCCTCCTGCAGGAAGCCGATGCGCGGTTCGGGCGCGGCGTAATGCGGGTATTTGTGGATCCACGGGCCGACGATGCCCTTGACCGGCGCCTCGATATTGGCGGCGAGATGGGAAATCGTATTGCGATAACCGTCATGCCAGCCGCCGATCGACAGCACCGCGGCATGAATGGCGGAATAGTCCTCGCAGATCGAGCCGCGCTTCCAATAGGCGTCGCGATGCTGGTGCTTCAACCACAGCGGCGCCAGGAAGGGCTGGTTCTCCAGCCGGGTCAGCCACAGCTCGCGCCATCTGTTGTCGCCGGCCAGCAACGGATCCGGCGGCCGCGACGAATAGGACAGCATGGTCGAAGCCCAGCCGAAATTCTCGATCAGCAGGCAGCCGCCCTTGTAGTGGATGTCGTCGGCGTAGCGGTCGACTGTCGAACAGAGACTGATAACCGCCTTCAGCGCCGCCGGCTGCTTGGCTGCTACCTGCAGGCAGTTGAAGCCGCCCCACGAAATGCCCATCATGCCGACATTGCCGTTGCACCAGGGCTGCGCCGCCGCCCAGGCTATGACGTCGCAAGCGTCCTGCAATTCCTGCTCGGAATATTCATCGTCCATCAGCCCTTCGGAATCGCCGTTGCCGCGCATGTCGACGCGGATCGAGGCGTAGCCGTGGCCTGCGAAATAGGGATGCGTCAGCTGATCACGATAGATCGTGCCGTCGCGCTTGCGATAGGGCAGATGTTCGAGGATTGCCGGCACCGGATCGTCGGCGGCATCGGCCGGCATCCACACCCGCGCCGACAGCCGGCAGCCGTCCGGCATGACGATCCCCATATCCGGAAATTCGACGATCTTTCGTGGGAATTCAGTGACGATTTTCATGCCGGCAGACTCCAGGAGCGCCAGATGATGGAGTCCGCAGGATGTCGTCGTGGGCCAGCCAACGAATTCGGCTGGTCAATCCGCGTCAATTCAACGGGATGTCGTTTTCGGCCTTGCTCGCCTGGTAAGCGCTGGACAGTTCGTCGTAGATTGCCGAGATGGCGCTGATCCGCGCCTCCAGCCGCTCGCGCTCAGGCCCCGACAGCGATCGTACCAGTCTGCGGATCGAAAAGCTCTTCCAATAGGCATTCTCGGCATTGTAGCCGCCGGGATCGAGGGTGAAGACCTCTTTCAGGATCTTCAAATCGTGCGGGATAGCGAAACTGTCGCGCGAATCCTCGTGGCTGAACAGATAGTAGAAATTGTCGAAGCCGGTCCAGGTGATCGCCGACAGGCAGAGCGAGCAAGGTTCGTGCGTGGCGAGAAAAATGGCTTCCTTGGTGTCGACGCGCTCGGCCTTCGGCAGTTCGTAGAAACGCTTGAGACAATGCACCTCGCCATGCCAGAGCGGGTTTCCCGTCTCGTTATTGGTTTCGGCAAGCACCACTGAGCAGTCGTCCTTGCGCAGGATCGCCGCGCCGAACAGCTTGTTGCCGTGCGCGACGCCTTCGGCGGTCTTCGGCACGATGTCGTGCTCGATGACGTCGAGCAGGCGGTCGATCAGCGAAATGTCAGCCATCACCGGCTCCCATCGGGGAGATGAATCTCATAGGCGTGCGAGAAGTGGCACTCTTCGAGGTTGGAGCCGTCGCCGCCCCGGTCGACGACCAGGAAGTCCTGGGGCTCGCCGATCGGCGTCAGCACGCCGTGCCACAAATTGCGCGGATAGTTGACGCCTTGCCCGGGCGCGGTGATGAACGCATGCGGCTCGCCCGGGCCTTCCTCGCCGTCATGGCAGACGATGACCAGGAACGGCCGTGGTGACAGCGGAATGAAGGCCTGGCTGCCAAACGGATGGCGCTCGACCATGGTAAGCTTCAACGGCAGCTCATAGGGCGTGCCACGCACCATCGAGATCAGCACGTGCGCATTCGGCCCTCGTGCTTCAGCGGTGGCGAGATCGTGATAGCGCTCGGCCTTGCCGCCATTGATCGGATAATGGTTGTCGCCGCCCATATCGATGACGTCGCCGAATTCGGCGAAATTCTCGCGGGTCAGCGGCCGCGCGACGATGCGGATCACCGCGCGCGACCCTCGATGCCCACACCGCCGAGCTTGGCGTGGCGGTTCACGTCCTTGTAGAGGAGGTAGCGGAATTTGCCTGGCCCGCCGGCATAACAAGCCTGCGGGCAGAAGGCGCGCAGCCACATATAGTCGCCGGCCTCGACTTCGACCCAGTCCTGGTTGAGACGGTAGACCGCCTTGCCCTCCAGCACATAAAGCCCGTGCTCCATGACATGCGTCTCGGCGAAGGGAATGACCGCGCCCGGCTCGAGCGTCACGATGGTGACATGCATGTCGTGGCGGATGTCTTCAGGATCGACGAAGCGCGTTGTTGCCCAGCGGCCTTCGGTACCTGGCATCGGCGTCGGTACGATATCCTGTTCGTTGGCGAAGAACGCTTGCGGCAGCTCGATGCCGTCGACCGCATCGTAAGCCTTTCGGATCCAGTGGAAGCGGACGGCAGCGCCGCTTTCGTTGCGCACCGTCCACCCGCTCGCTGGCGGCAGAAACGCGAACCCGCCCGGCCTGAGCACATGCTTCTTTCCGGCTAGCGACACGCTCAGCTCGCCTTCAACCACGAATATCGCGCCCTCGGCATCATCATCCGGTTCTGGCCGGTCGCTGCCGCCGCCGGGCGCGAGCTCGACGATGTATTGCGAAAACGTCTCGGCAAAACCCGACAGCGGCCGCGACAGCACCCAGACCCGTGTCCCATCCCAGAACGGCAAGGCGCTGGTGACGATGTCCTGCATCACGCCTTTGGGGATTACGGCATAGGCCTGTGTGAACACGGCGCGTCCGGTCAGCAATTCACTCTGGCCGGGATGTCCGCCCTGCGGCGCATAATAGGTTCGCTCGGCCATTTTCATCATATCCATAAATTCAAGCCTGTTGCGGAAGCCAGGGCCCATCGCGGCAGCCAAAGCCTATTGTGGAAGCATGTCCTTGAGACGAAGCAGCGCGATGCGCTCGACCTGTCTGCAGGCGGTTTCGAATTCGACATCGCGGCTGTTGCCGATACGCGTTTCGAACTCGGCCAGGATGTCCTCCTTGGTCTTGCCCTTCACCGCAATGATGAACGGGAAACCGAAACCGGTGACGTAGGCGGCATTGAGCTTTGCGAACAGCTCGCGCTCGTTGTCGGTCAGCGCGTCTAGCCCGGCCGAAGCCTGTTCCCTGGAGGATTCCGCGGTTAGCCGCTTGGCCTGCGCCAGTTTTCCGGCAAGGTCGGGGTGGGCATTGAGCACGGAAAGCCGCTCGGCCTCGCTGGCCGCGCGAAAGACGCGGCAGAGCGCGTTGTGCAGGCCGCCGGCACTGTCATGCGCCGGGCCGAGTTCCAACTCGTAGGCGCGCTCGGCAATCCACGGCGAATGTTCGAAGACGCCGCCGAATGCGTGGACGAAGGCCTCGAATTCCATTTTCGACGGGCGCAATGCCGGCAACCGGAACGGATGCGTCTCCTGCCAATGTTTTGCAATGTCGATGCGCCGTGCCAGCCAGACCTTGTCGTATGATTTGACGTAGTCGATGAAGCGCTTCAGTGCCGCGACCCGGCCCGGCCGCCCAACCAGGCGGCAGTGCAGGCCGATATTCATCATGCGCGGCCGCCCTGCCTTGCCCTCGGCATAGAGCGTGTCGAAACTATCCCTGAGATAGGCAAAGAACTGGTCGCCCGAGTTGAAGCCCTGCGGCGTGGCAAAGCGCATGTCGTTGGCGTCGAGCGTATAGGGGATGATCAGCTGCGGTTTCGCCGTGCCGTCCGGCGCCACGTGCTCGAACCAGTAGGGCAGTTCGTCGTTATATGTGTCCGACACATACTCGAAGCCGCCCTCTTCCGCCGCCAGCCGCACCGTGTTGATCGACGTGCGGCCGGTGTACCAGCCGGTCGGCCGCGCGCCTGTCACTTCGTAGTGCAGCCGGATCGCCGCCTCCATATCGCGGCGCTCGTCTTCTGGCGCGTGGTCGCGATAGTCGATCCATTTCAGCCCGTGCGAAGCGATTTCCCAATCGGCCTCTTGCATCGCCGCGACGTGATCGGGCGAACGCGCCAGGGCCGTGGCGACGCCATAGCAGGTGACCGGCACTTGTGCCTCGCTGAACAGGCGCAGCAATCGCCAGAAGCCGGCGCGGGCGCCGTATTCGTAGATCGATTCCATGTTCCAGTGGCGCTGGCCGGGCCAGGGCGCCGCGCCGACGATCTCCGACAGGAAAGCCTCCGAAGCCTTATCGCCGTGGAGGACGCAGTTCTCGCCGCCTTCCTCGTAATTGACGACGAACTGCACCGCGACATGCGCGCCGCCGGGCCATTTCGGATCCGGCGGGTTGGCTCCGTAGCCGCGCATGTCTCGTTCGTAACGCATTCTCGCTCCTGCCGGAAATTGTGATCAGGATAGTCGAAAGGAGTGCCTGCGCATTCCCCCGAAATTTTTGAAAGTGTTTTTGTCGTGCTCCGCTCGACCGGGACTTATGCATCGCCTTTAATTGGCGCACAATTCATGAATAGTGTTCGACGGTGCAGGGAATGGAGCAGCCAGTGGCGGAAACGTCGAAAGCCGAAGGCGGGCGCCTGACGACCCATGTGCTCGACACCGCAGCCGGCAGGCCGGCGACAGGCCTGTCGATCGAGCTCTATCATATCGACGGCCAGGTGCGGACGCATCTGAAGACTGTCGTCACCAACGATGACGGCCGCTGCGACGCACCTTTGCTTGCCGGCGCGGAATTCCGCACCGGCGAATACGAACTGGTCTTTGCGGCCGGCGATTATCTGCGCCGGCAGGGGACAAAACTGCCGGAACCGGCCTTCCTCGACCATGTGCCCATCCGCTTCGGTATGGCCGAGCCGATGCACTATCATGTGCCGCTGCTTCTGTCGCCGTACGGCTATTCGACCTACCGGGGAAGCTGAGATGGCCGGGATCAAGACACGCAACGAAATCCGGTTCATCCTCAATGGCGAGGACGTCGCGCTCGGCACGGTTGCACCCGACCAGACACTGCTCGACTGGCTGCGGCTCGACCGCTCGCTGCGCGGCACCAAGGAAGGTTGCGCCGAGGGCGACTGCGGCGCCTGCACGGTGCTGGTCGGCAGGCTCTCCGGTGGAACACTGGTCTATGAAAGCGTCAATGCCTGTATCCGCTTCCTTGGCTCGCTAGACGGCACGCATGTCGTGACCATCGAGCATGTGCGCGGCGACGCAGGAAAACTGCACCCCGTGCAGCAGGCGATGATCGATTTCCACGGCTCGCAATGCGGCTTCTGCACGCCGGGTTTCGTCATGTCGCTTTATGCGCTGTGGATGCGGTCGCCGGAGCCGTCGGACGCCGCCATCGAAAAGGCACTGCAAGGCAATCTCTGCCGCTGCACCGGCTACGAGGCGATCATGCGCGCCGCACGTGCCATCTCCAGCTACGGCAAGGCGGCAAAGGATCCGTTGGCGGCCGAGCGCAAGGCAGTCACGGCCAAGCTCGACGCGATGAAGGACGGTTCGCGCATTGAGATCGGCTCCGGCAACAAGCGGCTGATCGTGCCGGCCAATGCCGACGATCTCGCCAGCGTGCTGGTCGAGGAGCCGGGCGCCACTATCGTCGCCGGTTCGACCGATGTCGGCCTTTGGGTGACCAAGCACATGCGCGATATTTCGCCGGCGGTTTTCATCGGCAATCTCGATGGTCTGTGCGGGATGTCCGAGGACAAGGGCGTCATCTCGATCGGCGCCGGTGTCACCTATAGCGAAGCCTTCTCGACGCTGGCAAAATGCATCCCGGCGCTAGGCCCGCTGTTCGACCGCATCGGCGGCGATCAGGTGCGCAACATGGGCACCATCGGCGGCAATATCGCTAACGGTTCGCCGATTGGCGACACGCCGCCGCCGCTGATCGCACTCGGTGCCCGCATGACGCTGCGTCGCGGCCACAAGCGGCGGACGATCCCACTCGAAGATTTTTTCATCGCCTATGGCCGACAGGACCGGCAGCCCGGCGAATTCGTCGAGGCCGTGCATGTTCCGCTGCCGGGCAGCGAGACGAAATTTGCCGTCTACAAGATCACCAAGCGCCGCGACGAAGACATCACCGCAGCGCTAGGCGCGTTTTTCCTGACGCTGGCCGCGGACGGCACGGTGGCGGAGATACGCATCGCCTATGGCGGCATGGCGGCAACGCCGAAGCGCGCCTTTGGCGTAGAAAAGGCATTGCTTGGCAAGCCCTGGACGGAAGCGACGGTCGAGGCGGCGATGGCCGCGTACGCCGGCGATTTCACCCCGCTGACCGACATGCGGGCAAGCGCCGAATACCGGGCGCTGGCGGCGCGCAACCTGCTGCTGCGCTTCTTTGCCGAAACCATGGGCACCCGGGCGCCGATCCAGGTATCACGGCACGAGGCGGCATGATGAACAAGCACGCCACTCCGAACTTGAAGGCGCAAAAAATCGCCGGCGGCGTCGCCACCGATCAGCGCCATGATTCCGCGCACAAGCATGTCAGTGGCACGGCCGTCTATATCGACGACATGCCGGAACCGGCCGGCACGCTGCACGGCTGTCTTGGGCTTTCGGCGGCGACGCATGCCACCGTCACCAGCATGGACCTGTCGGGGGTCCGCGCCGCACCCGGCGTCATCGACGTGCTGACGGCGAGCGACGTGCCCGGCGAAAACGATATTTCGCCGACCGGCCGCCACGACGAGCCGGTGCTTGCCGACGGCAAGGTGCAATTCTTCGGCCAGCCGATCTTCTGCGTCATCGCCGAAACCCGCGAGCAGGCGCGCCGGGCGACGAGGCTGGCCAAGGTCGAATACAAGGAATTGCCGTTCGTCGCCGATATTGGCGAGCTCGATCCCCGGAAAGACAAGCTGGTCACGCCGCCGCTGACCCTGAAGCGCGGTGATGCAGCGGCTGCGATCAAGGCAGCGCCACGCCGGCTGAAAGGGCAGATGCGCATCGGCGGCCAGGAGCATTTCTATCTCGAGGGTCATATCGCCTTGGCCATCCCTGGCGAGGACCACGACGTCACCATCTATTCCTCGACCCAGCACCCGAGCGAAATCCAGCACATGGTCAGCCATGCGCTCGGTGTTCCGAGCCACGCGGTGACGGTGGAAATCCGCCGGATGGGGGGCGCTTTCGGCGGCAAGGAAACGCAAGGCAATCAGTTTGCGGCATTGGCCGCTATCGCCGCGAAGAAACATCATCGGGCCGTGAAAATCCGGCCCGACCGCGACGACGACATGATCGCCACCGGCAAACGCCACGATTTCCTCGTCGACTACGAGGTCGGCTTCGACGATGAGGGCAATATTCTCGGCGTAGATTTCATGTTCGCGGCGCGCTGCGGCTTCTCGGCCGACCTCTCCGGCCCGGTCACCGACCGCGCGCTGTTCCATTGCGACAACACCTATTTCTGGCCGGCGGTGCACGCGCAATCGGCGCCGCTCTACACCAATACGGTATCGAACACCGCCTTTCGCGGCTTCGGCGGCCCGCAAGGCATGGTCGGCGCCGAGCGCGTCATCGACGAAGTCGCGTTTGCCGTCGGCAAGGACCCGCTCCAAATCCGCAAGAAGAATTTCTACGGCACCAGCGACCGCAACATCACGCCCTACCACCAGACGGTCGAGGACAACATCATCCACCGCATCGTCGCCGAGCTGGAGGCGAGTTCCGACTATGCAAGGCGCCGCCGCACCATCGATGCTTTCAATGCCAACAGCCGCTTCATCAAGCGGGGACTGGCGCTGACGCCGGTCAAGTTTGGCATCTCGTTCACCGCCACCCATTACAACCAGGCCGGCGCGCTGGTGCATGTCTATACCGATGGTTCAGTGCACCTGAACCACGGCGGCACCGAGATGGGGCAGGGCCTCTATGTCAAGGTGGCGCAGGTTGTGGCGGAAGAGTTCCAGATCGACCTCGATCAGGTCAAGATCACCGCGACGACGACCGGCAAGGTGCCGAACACCTCGGCCACTGCCGCGTCTTCCGGCTCCGACCTCAACGGCATGGCGGCGCAGAACGCCGCCCGCCAGATCAAGGACCGGCTGACCAATTTCGCCGCCGAGAAATTCCAGGTGCCGCGCGACCAGGTGCTATTCCTGCCAAACCGGGTGCGCATCGGTAATCAGGAGATCGCCTTCGCCGATCTCGTCAGGCAGGCCTATATGGCGCGCATCCAGCTTTCGGCGGCTGGCTTTTACAAGACGCCGAAAATCCATTGGGACCGCGACAAGGGCGAGGGTCGCCCCTTCTATTATTTCGCCTATGGCGCGGCTTGCTCGGAAGTTTCGGTCGACACGCTGACCGGCGAATATGTCGTCGAGCGCACCGATATTCTGCACGAAACCGGGCGTTCGCTGAACCGCGCCATCGACCTCGGCCAGATCGAGGGCGGCTTCATCCAGGGCATGGGCTGGCTGACCACGGAGGAACTGTGGTGGGACGACAAGGGGCGGCTGCGCACCCATGCGCCGTCGACCTACAAGATCCCGCTCGCTTCGGACCGGCCGAAGATTTTCAACATCACGTTGGCCGACTGGGCGGAAGCAGGCGAGCCGACGGTGCACCGCTCCAAGGCGGTCGGCGAGCCGCCCTTTCCGCTCGCAATGTCGGTGCTGCATGCGCTGTCGGATGCGGTGGCGAGCGTTGCTGGCCACAAGATCTGCCCGCGCCTTGACCCGCCTGCCACGCCGGAACGGGTGCTGATGGCGATCGAACGGCTGAAGCGAGAAGCCAGGACCGGCACTTGAATCCCGGAAAACGTGCAATTCAGGCCGAAAAACTCTATATTTCCCAACAGGGAACGCGAATGATGAACGCGAAAATGCAGAGCCTGAAAGCCTTTCTTGCCGGTGCCTGCCGGGTCGCCTTGGTTGAGGTGGCCGGGACAAAAGGCTCGACGCCGCGCGAGAGGGGTGCCTTCATGCTCGTCTCAGGATCGGCCACTTTCGGCACGATCGGCGGCGGCCAGCTCGAATATATGGCGATCGACAAAGCGCGGCAGATGCTTGGTCGATCGGCCTCAGGTTCTGGCGAATCTGTCGAGGCTGGCGCCGCCCCTCATCCGCCTGCCGGCCCCTTCTCCCCGTATAGTTACGGGGAGAAGGGGGCTGGCCGCAACGCTGTCGCGACGCTCGACGTCGCGCTCGGCCCGGAGATCGGGCAGTGCTGCGGCGGCAGGGTCGAGGTGCTGATCCGGCTGGTTGACGCCGCGCTTGAGGCCAAGTTGGTCGCGGCGGCGGAAGCCGAGGAGGCGCAGCTGCCGCATGTCTACATCTTCGGCGGCGGCCATGTCGGCCATGCGTTGGCCTCGGCGGTGGCTTTGCTGCCGGTGCATGTCGTCATTGCCGAGACGCGAGCCGAAGCGCTGGAGGGCATGCCAGACACGGTCGAAACCTGTTTGACGCCGATGCCTGAGGCGATGGTGCGCGAAGCCCCGGCTGGATCCGCCTTCGTCGTCCTTACCCATGACCACGCGCTGGATTTCCTGATCGTCGCCGAGGCGCTGAAACGCCGGGATGCCGCCTATGTCGGCATGATAGGCTCCAGAACCAAGAAGGCGACGTTTCGGAACTGGTTCCTTAAGTCGGCGGACGGAAGCGAGGCGGAATTTGACCGCCTCGTCTCGCCGATCGGCGGCGATGCCGTCAAGGACAAGCGCCCGCAAGTGATCGCCGCACTCGCCGCAGCCGAGATCATGACGGCGTTGGCCGCCCACGCGATAGAACCGGCAGCTCCGTCCAAAGCACGTCGTGGCAAGGCGATGGCGGGCTGACGTTTCCTTCTATTCCTGTTCCTGCGTGTGTGCCTCGAGGAACCACAGCAATTTGTCGAGCGAGCGTGAATAGGCGGTGAAGATGTCGGCGGTGTCGGCGTCGCCCGCTCCCGCCGCTTCGTCGATCGCCGCGCGGGCCCGCTTGGCGGTCGCGGCATAGCGGTCGATCAGCGCCGCCAGATGATCTCGGGTCTTGTGGATGTCGGTCGGATAGGCCTCGAGCATAGTCGCCTTCGACACCTCCTGCGATGTGCCGAGCGCCGTGCCGCCGAGCTGTACGGCGCGCTCGGCAATGGTGTCGACATGTCCGTCGATCTCCTCGCGGAACGTGTCGAGCATCTCATGGATGGCGATGAATTGCGGCCCCTTGACGTTCCAGTGCGCCTGCTTGGTGATCAAGGCCAGATCTATGGCGTCGGCGAGGCGGGCGTTGAGAAGATCGATACACTCTTTCTTGGCATTGGATTGCAGGTCGTTGCGGGTGGCGATGGCATCCATGATCGGCTCCTGTGGCGGTTGCGTCCGCGTGGTTTGAAGAGGGCGAAGTTTGTGGAAGGTCAATCGAACATGCGCGCAGACGCCCTCATCGCCGCGGCACAGCATCCCAAAACGGCGATCTCCGACTTTCGTTCCGCTCGTCGTTTACGCCGGCCTTTTCAAGCCCAGATGGTCGCGCAGCGTGCTGCCGTCATAATCCGTACGGAACAGACCGCACCGCTGCAGCTCCGGCACGACAAGCGTGGCAAAGGCATCGAGTTCGCCGGGAAAATAGGATGGCATCACGTTGAAACCGTCTGCCGCGCCGCCCTCGAAGCGTGCTGCGAGCTGGTCGGCGATCTGGGCCGGAGTTCCGACGACGCGCCAATGGCCGCGCGCGCCGGCGAAATGACGGGCAAGCTGGCGAATGGACAGGTTGTCGCGGCGCGATTGCTCGATGACGAGCGCCTGCCGGCTCTGCATGCCTTCGCTGGCCGGCAGCTGCGGCAGCGGTCCGTCGATGGGATAGCGCGAGAGATCGGATATGCTGAGATAGCTGGAAAGCAGCGCAACGCCGACATCGTCCGGTATCAGCTCCTGCAGTTCATCATGTTTTGCCCGGGCTTCCGCTTCGCTTGCCGCGACGACCGGCGCCACCCCAGGCATGATCTTGAGGTCGTCCGGCTTGCGCCCATAGGCAGCCAGCCGTCCCTTGAGGTCGTCGTAGAAGGCCTTCGCTTCCTCGAATGTCTGCGCCGCCGTAAAGACCACGTCGGCGGTCCGGGCGGCGAGGTCACGACCCTCGTCCGACGCTCCCGCTTGCACCATGACCGGTGCACCTTGTGGCGAGCGCGGCAGATCGAGCGGGTCACGCACCGAAAAACTTCTGCCTTCGTGTCCACCCTGGCCTCGCCAAAGGCCGGCAACCACGGCAGCGAATTCGCGCGCCCGCCCGTAACGGTCCGCATGCGGGCGCAGACCGGTCGAGCCGAAATTGGCGGCCTCGATCTGGCTGGCCGAAGTGACAAGGTTCCAGCCGGCACGCCCGCCGCTCAGATGGTCGAGCGACAGGAAGGTCCGCGCCAGCCCGTAAGGCTCGTTGTAACTCGTCGATGCCGTGGAGACGAGGCCGATGCGCTCCGTCTGCACCGCGAGCGCCGCAAGTAGGCTGATCGGCTCGAAGCCAATCGAGCGCGACGTTTGGCTGGCGATGTCGACATTGGCCTCGCGCACACCGGCGGCGTCCTCGCAGAAGATCATGTCGAACTTCGCCGCTTCCGCCGTCCGCGCCAGCTGGATGTAATGATCGATGTCGATGCCAGCCGTGACATGCGCCTGCGGATGGCGCCAGGCGGCGATGTGGTGGCCTGTCGCCCATAGGAAGGCGCCGAGCTTCATCTGGCCTCGACCGGCGCTCATTGCCGATCCTCCCCTGCAAGCCCGAGATGGGCCCGCAGTGTCGCCGCGCTGTAGCCGGACCGGACAAGGCCGCGGCGGCGAAGCTCCGGCAGCACGAGACCGATGAAATCGTCGAGCGCCGACGTGAGCGGCACGGCGATGTTGAAACCGTCGCAGGCTTTCGAGCGAAAGCACTCTTCGAGCCTATCCGCAAACATATCCGGCATGGCGGCCATCTCGCCATCCGTGACAACATTCATCAGCACCTTCAGCCCCTCCGGCCTGCGCCCGAAGGCAAGCGCACGGCGCTTCAGATCGTCAGCCCAGTCGATCGATCGCTGGTCTAGCAGGACAACATCGGCGGTGCGGGCGGCGATATCCATGTCGGGCTCGGACAGGCCGGACATGACCAGCACCGGCGTGTCCTGCGGCGACCGCGCCACGTTGAGCGGCCCGCGCACAGAAAAATATTCGCCCCTGTGGTCGAGAAGGTGCATCTTCTCGGGATCGAAGAAGCGGCCGCCACTTTTGTCGAACAGAAGCGCGTCTGCGTCCCAGCCTTTCCACAAGCCTTGCACGATGCCGACGAATTCCTCGGCGCGCAGGCGGAATGCGTCGCCGGAAAACCCTTCCGGTCGGCTGAAATTGGCCGCCTCGCGCGGGTCGGGCATCATGCTGGCGTTCCAGCCGGCGCGGCCATGGCTGATAATGTCGAGCGAAGCGAAACGGCGCGCGAGATTATAGGGCTGGTGGGCGACCATTGACGCCGCGGCGATGAGACCGATCCTGCTTGTCACCGTCGCCAGCGCTGCCAGCAAGGTCGTTGCTTCGAAGCGCATTTGCCGGTTCGGTCCGCCTGCAACCGGCGCGGAATCGGCGAGCAACACCATATCCAGGCCGGCCGCTTCGGCTTTTTGCACGGACCGCGTCAGCAGACTGAAATCCGGAACGACGTCGGACGGAGAGGAGGGAGCAGTTTCCGGAGCTAGTGAAACGGCTAGATGCATTGTGGCGCCGCTGGCCATCGGTCTTCCCTGGTGAGTGAGATTCCATAAGAAATATCTTCGCCGGCTGGACGGAAAGCAACCGGCCAGCCGGCGATCATTTGCCGGCCAGAATATCCCTGATCAGCCGCTGGCAGCGCTCGGCCATGAAGTCGAGCAGCAGCCGCACCTTCGGATCCTGCAGCTTCTTATGCGGGTAGACGGCGGCGAATTGCACCGGCGTCGGCGGCGTTTTGCTCAGGATCACCTTCAGCCGCTGGTCGCGGATAAACGGCTCGACCTCGAAGCGCGGCTTGTTGATGATGCCGCGGCCGGACAGCGCCCAGCCGGTCAGCACGTCGCCGTCATCGGTATCGTAGGGGCCGTGCACTTCGAACTTTTGCGGCCCGTTCCGCGTCTGCAGGGTCCAGACATATTCGCGCGCGCCGGAATAGCGCAGCATCAGGCAATCGTGCTTCTTGCCGATCAACTCGCTCGGCTCGCTCGGCTCGCCGCGCGCCTCCAGATATTGCGGAGCCGCCACCAGCACTCGCTCGCAGTCCATGATGCCGCGCATCCTGAGGCTGGAATCCTCGATGATGCCCAGCCGGAACGCAACGTCGATGCCTTCCTTCATGATATCGACATTGTGGTCGGAAAGCCGGAGCCGCACCTCGATATCTGGGTATCTGTCGTGGAAATCCGGGATGCCGGATGCCACCAGTCTCCGCCCGAGGCCGAGCGGCGCTGTCACCTTTATGGTGCCGCGCGGCTGGCCGGATAACGCGCTGACCGCAGCTTCGGCCTCGGTGACCGCCTCGAGCACCTGCTTGGCGCCGGAATAGAACACCGTGCCGTGCTCGGTCGGCATCAACTGCCGCGTCGTGCGGTTGAACAGCCTGACACCGAGATGCTTCTCGAGCTCCTTGATCCGGTTGGAAGCGACCGCCGGCGAAATGCGCATGTCGCGCCCAGCCGCCGACAAATTGCCGAGTTCGACGACGCGAACAAAAACGGCGATGTTATCGAGATAGGCCATGCGGCTTTCGGGGCTCTCATGTGGCTGCGTATGATCAGCCTAGTATTTTCCAATTTTTTTTGAAAGTCATCGTGCACCTCAGCCCTTTCCGTTTGCGCTCCAGTCCGTAAAGTCAGTCGATCGGCAGGGACGATTTTTCATGATGGATTTCGCGATATTCTGGGATTGGCTGAGTTTCGCCGTGCGCTGGCTGCACGTCGTCACCGGCATCGCCTGGATCGGCTCGTCCTTTTATTTCGTCGCGCTCGACCTCGGCCTGCGCCAACGCCCGGGCATGCCTGCAGGCGCTTTCGGCGAGGAATGGCAGGTGCATGGCGGCGGCTTCTACCACGTGCAGAAATATCTGGTGGCACCGGCCGAAATGCCCGAGCACCTGACCTGGTTCAAGTGGGAATCCTACGCCACCTGGCTGTCAGGCTTCGCGATGCTGTGCGTGGTCTATTATGCCGGGGCGGACCTGTTCCTGATCGATCCGAATGTGCTTGCCATGTCGGTGCCTATAGGCATCTTGCTGTCGCTGGCGACGATCGGCGTCGGCTGGGTGGTCTACGATCTCCTGTGCCGTTCGCCGCTCGGCAACAGCGACACCGGCCTGATGCTGGTGCTGTATGGGGTGCTGGTATTCATGGCCTGGGGACTGACCCACCTGTTCACCGGCCGCGCCGCCTTCCTGCATCTTGGCGCCATCACCGCGACGATCATGTCGGCCAACGTCTTCATGGTCATCATCCCCAACCAGAAGATCGTCGTCGCCGACCTGATCGCCGGCCGTAAGCCCGATCCGAAATACGGCAAGATCGCCAAGCAGCGCTCGCTGCACAACAACTACCTGACGCTGCCCGTTTTGTTCCTGATGCTGTCGAACCATTATCCGCTGGCGTTCGGGACAGAGTTCAACTGGGTCATCGCCTCGCTGGTGTTCATCATCGGCGTGCTGATCCGGCACTATTTCAACACCAGGCATGCGCGCAAAGGCAATCCGACCTGGACCTGGCTGGCGGCGGCCGTGCTGTTCTTGGTCATCATCTGGCTGTCGACGGTGCCGAAGTTGCTGACCGGCGAGGCGAAGGCGTCGGCGGCGGCCCAGGTCTACGTTGCCTCGGCGCATTTCCCTGCCGTGCGCGATACGGTGCTTGGCCGCTGTTCGATGTGCCACGCCGCGGAGCCGTCCTACGAGGGCATCTACCACGCGCCGAAGGGCGTGATGCTCGACACCGATGCCGGCATCGCCGAGCACGCCGGCGAGATCTACCTGCAGGCCGGCCGCAGCCACGCCATGCCGCCCGCCAACGTCACCCAGATCACCGACAAGGAACGGGCGCTGCTGGTGGCATGGTTCGAAGGCGCAAGGAAATGACCAGCACGCTCCTGCGCGGCCGCACGCTGTCATTTTTGCGCTGGCCCGAAACCGTCGACGACCATTCCGCCTGGCGCTACGAGCAAGATGGCGGCCTGCTGCTCCGCGATGGTAGGATCGTTGCCGCGGGCGCCTATGCCGAGGTCGAGAAAAAGGCGGGCGAGGGAACGAAAAAGATCGACCACCGGCCGCATCTGCTGCTGCCCGGGTTTATCGATGCGCACGCGCATTTTCCGCAGATGCAGGTCATCGCTTCCTTCGGCGCCGAGCTGCTCGACTGGCTGAACACCTACACTTTTCCGGAAGAGACAAAATTCGAGAACGCTCAGCATGGCCGCCGTATCGCCAGGCTGTTCCTGGATGAAGTATTGCGTCATGGCACGACGACTGTCGCCGCCTATTGCTCGGTACACAAGGAATCGGCCGAGGCGTTCTTTGCCGAGTCGCATGACCGCAACATGCTCAACATCGCCGGCAAGGTGATGATGGACCGCAACGCGCCGGACGGCGTGCTCGACACGCCGCAATCGGGTTATGACGACAGCAAGGCGCTGATCGAGGAGTGGCACGGCAAGGGGCGCCAGCACTATGCCATCACCCCACGCTTCGCCATCACCTCGTCACCCGAGCAATTGGAAACGGCGGGCGCGCTCTGCCGCGAATATCCGCACTTGCATATGCAGACGCATCTGTCGGAAAACCACGCCGAGATCGCCTTTACGCAGCAATTGTATCCGCAGACGCGGGACTATACCGACATCTACGAGCAGTATGGACTGCTCGGCCGCAAAAGCCTGTTCGGCCACTGCATTCATCTGTCGGAACGCGAGGCGGATGTGCTTTCGGATAGCGGCTCGGTGGCGGTGTTCTGCCCGACCTCCAACCTGTTTCTCGGCTCGGGCCTGTTCGATTATCAGCGCTATCGCCGCCGCGAGAAGCCGCTCCGCATCGCCGCCGCCACCGATGTCGGCGGTGGCACCAACTATTCGATGCTGCGCACCATGGACGAGGGCTACAAGGTGATCGCGCTGAATGGCGAGAAGCTCAATCCGTTTCAGTCATTCTGGCAACTGACCCGCGGCAATGCCGAGGCCTTGTCGCTTGCGGAAAAGATCGGCACTCTGGAGGAAGGCAGCGACGCCGATATCGTCGTGCTCGACGCCCGCGCCACGCCGGCGATGCGGCTGCGGGTGGAGACGGCGGACACGCTCGCCGAGGAATTGTTTCTGCTGCAGACGCTAGGCGACGACCGCGCCGTGCACGAGGTCTATGTCGCCGGTCGGGCAGTTAAGGCGGACATGGCGACCTAGCTGGTCCCGGCGTCCCGGCTTGACCGAACGGCAGCCATCGGCCAAAGCGTGCGACGAGATTAACAGGGGAACGACATGGCCGTTGCGGACGACATCGCTCTGATCAAGAAACAGGAAGCCGCGCTTGTTTTCTCCGCCTTTGACGAGGCTGTCGCTTTCGAGATCGGCTCGGCGATCCGCGACCGGGCTTTGACCGAGAACCTGCCGATCATCGTCGATATCAGAACCTTCGATCGGCCGCTGTTCTATGCGGCAATGCCCGGCTCGAACGCTTCCAATCCGGACTGGGCGCGGCGCAAGATCAACGTCGTGCGGCGGTTCCTGAAAAGCACCTACCGCATGGTGCTGGAGCAGCAGCGCCCCGACCGCAGCTTCAAGCCTGGCGAGGGGCTGGACATTGTCGACTACGTGCTGGCCGGCGGCGGCTTTCCCATCACTGTCAAGGGCGCCGGTGTCATCGGCGTGATCGCCGTCTCGGGCCTGCCGGAGCGTGAGGACCATGGCGTGGTCGTCGATGCGCTGTGTAGCTACTTGGGCGTCGATAGCCAGGAGTTGGTCCTGCCGCCGGAAGCAACATCGTGACGTTGGCGCCGCCCCTCATCCGCCTGCCGGCACCTTCTCCCCGTGTAGCGACGGGGAGAAGGGAAGCGCTCCAACGCTGGCGTGTCCAGTTGATAGATGGGTTGCGACCCCCTCTCCCCGTCTCTGGACGGGGAGAGGGTAAGGGTGAGGGGCAGCGCAGACGCCGCAGAAGTTCGCAGAACGTCGGTGGCAGCTCAGTATGACCATTCTCGACCCGAAATCCTTCCTTATATCCATCTTCAACGCCGCCGTTGCCGCCGCCGATCCCCAGAGGACGATCAAGAATCATTTGCCGGCAAGGCCGAAGGGCCGCACGATCGTCATCGGTGCAGGAAAAGGCTCGGCGCAGATGGCGGCTGCTTTCGAGGAAGCGTGGGACGGGCCGATCGAAGGGCTGGTCGTCACCCGCTACGGCTATGGCGCGGTCTGCCGGCGCATCGAGATCATCGAGGCGGCGCATCCGGTGCCGGATGCCGCCGGGCTGGAAGCTTCGCGGCGGCTGCTCGAAAAAGTCCAGGGACTGACTGCGGACGACCTTGTCGTGGCGCTCATTTCCGGCGGCGGCTCGGCGCTGCTGCCGTCACCCGCCGAAGGTCTGACGCTGGCCGATGAGATCGCCGTCAACGAGGCGCTGCTCGCCTCCGGTGCGCCGATCACCGCGATGAACACGATCCGTAAGCACCTTTCCACCATCAAGGGCGGCAGGCTGGCGGCCGCCGCATATCCGGCCAAGGTGGTCTCGCTGGTGGTATCAGACATTCCGGGCGACAATCCGGCTCTGGTCGCTTCTGGTCCGACCGTGCCGGACATAGGCAGCCGTGAGGACGCACTGGCGTCGATCGCTGCCTATGGCATGAAGCTGCCGGCTTCGGTCATGGCGCATATCAAGTCGCCGGCGGCCGATGCGCCACGTCCGGACGATCCGCGTTTTATCCGCAACGAGGTGCATCTGATCGCTTCGGCCGGCGTCTCGCTGGAAGCAGCAGCGGCCGAAGCGAAGCGCCGAGGTATTCAGGCCGTCATTCTCTCCGATTCCATCGAGGGCGAGGCACGCGAGGTCGGTGGCATCCACGCCGCAATCGCGCGCGAGGTGGCGACGCGCAGCCGGCCATTTGCAAAGCCGGTGCTGATCCTGTCGGGCGGCGAGACGACGGTGACCCTGCGCGCGAAAGGCAAAGGCGGCCGTAACTCGGAATTCCTGCTCGCCTTCGCCATCGGCATCACCGGCATGGCGGGCGTGCACGCACTGGCCGCCGACACCGACGGCATTGACGGTTCGGAAGACAATGCCGGCGCCTTCGCCGACGGCTCGACAGTTTCGCGGATGCGCGCGGCGGGCGTCGATGCCAAGGCCATGCTTGCCGGCAACAACGCCTGGACGGCATTCAATGCCGTAGATGACCTTTTCGTACCCGGTCCGACCGGCACAAACATCAACGATCTCCGGGCGATATTGATCAAATAGCTCAGGCCGCCATCAGCCTTTTCACCGCTCTCATATCCTGCAGGAACCGCTCGCGTTCGGCCCGCTTGTCCGCCGGCTCGCGAATGCGCAGAATGAAGGACGGGTGGATGGTGACGAAGACACGCAAGCCATCGTCGCGCTCCACTACCGCCCCGCGCATCTTCATGATCGGCACCACCTTGCCGAGCAGCGCCTGCGCTGCAGTGGCGCCGAGTGCCACCGCCAGGTTGGGCTTGATCAGATCGATCTCTTTGTCCAGCCACCAGCGGCAAGCCTGCACCTCGCCGGCATTCGGCTTGGAGTGGATGCGCCGCTTGCCGCGCGGCTCGAACTTGAAATGCTTAACCGCGTTGGTGACGTAGACTTTCAGCCGATCGACGCCGGCATCATCCAGGATCGCGTCGAACACCTTCCCGGCCGGACCGACGAAAGGCTTGCCCGCCAGGTCCTCCTGGTCGCCCGGCTGTTCGCCGACGAAGATCACCTTGGCTTTATCAGGACCCTCACCGAACACGGTCTGCGTGGCATCGCGCCATAGCGGACAGCGGCGGCAGATCTTGGCCGTTTCGCGCAGTTCAGGAATCGTCCTGGCGTCGATTTCTGTCGTGTCCGGGGACTTGCTTGCAGGCAAGCCTCTCGACTGCACCTTGGCATGGTGCGGCGTCGGGGTTGTCTGCATCCTGGCGATCATGACTAAGGCGGCCTTGTTCGCTCCTGCAATCAGACACGCAATGAGCAAAGCCCGCCGAAGGTTCCGCTGAAATTATTCCGCATGGGCCTTCACCGGCAGATGGCCGACGATGTGAAGCCCTAAACCTCGTGCAGATAGAGGTGATAATCCAGTTCGCTGACCGTGCGCGCCACGCGCAGATATTCCGACTGCTTGATCGCCACGAATGTCCGGTGCAGGTCTTCGCCCAATGCGCCCTTGAGGAAGGTCGACGCCCTTGCCGCCTCGATCGCGGCACGCCAGTCGACCGGCATCGTCGTGCGCGTGACGGCGGATTCGTAGCCATTGCCGGTGGTTTCAGGGCCGGGGTCAAGACCTTCGTCGAGACCCCTAGTGATGCCGGCCAGCACCGTTGCCGCGACTAGATAAGGGTTGGCGTCGACGCCCGATGGCCGGTGCTCGATGCGGCGGTTCTTGGCATCGCCGGCTGGCACACGCAGCGCCACCGAACGGTTGTTGACGCCCCAGGTCGGCGCCACCGGCGCATAGGATTGCGATACGAAGCGCCGCCATGAATTGGCGTGCGGCGCGAACACCAGCATCGATTCCGCCATCGTCTGGATCAGTCCGCCGAGACCGCGCAGCAGCGGAAGCGACCAGCTTTCGCCGCCGGCTTCGGCAAAGACGTTCTTGCCGGCATCATCCAGCAGCGAGACATGAAAATGCATGCCAGAGCCGGCATACTTCTCGATCGGCTTGGCCATGAAGCAAGCGGTGACACCATGACGGCGTGCCTGCGCCCGCACCAGCCGCTTGAGCATGACGAGATCGTCGGCCGCCCGCATCACGTCCTTGCGGTAATTGAGCGTCAGTTCGTACTGGCCGGGCGCATATTCCGAGATGACCGTCTCGGCCGGGATGCCTTGCACCTTGGCCGCGGCATAGATGTCGGAAAACAGCGGCTCCATGCCGTGCAGATGGTCGACGGAATAGACCTCTGTCTTGGCCGAGCGGCGGCCGTCGAGCACCGCATGCGCCGGCTGCACCTTGCCTTCGGCATCGCGCTCATTGGCGAGCAGGAAGAACTCGAGCTCGAAGGCGCCGGCCGGATGCAGGCCCTTGGCCGCGAGGATATCTACCTGGCGGGCGAGCGCCAGCCGCGGGTCGGACGACATCGGCTGGCCATCGAGATGGTACATCGCCATCAACACCTGGCCGCGCGGCGGCTGGGTGCCGAACAGCGGCACCAGCGTGCCGGGGATCGGCCACGCCCGCAGGTCGCCGTCGCCGGTCGTCCAGATCAGCCCGGTCTCGTGAACATCCTCGCCGGTGATGTCGAGGCCGAGGATCGAGATCGGCATGTGCCGGCCGCCCTCGAAGATGCTCATCAACTCATGTCGGCGCACGATCTTGCCGCGCCCCACGCCATTGGCGTCGGTCAGCACGATGTCGAACGCTTCGATCTCCGGATGGGCGTCGAGAAAGGCCTGCGCCTCGGCGGGCGTCGAGCCCGAAGGGGATGCCGTGACCAGGTTCAAACTTTGCTTGGGCGCTTGTTTCATGCTGCCAGCTTGTCTCATGCCGTAAGCTTTGCCGCAACCGCGCCGAAGGCGGTGATCAGCCGGTTCACCTGGGCGGCGCGAGTTGCCGGCGAGATCAGCATCATATTGTGGAACGGTGCGATCAGCACGCCGCGATTGACCAGCGCGACATGCATCGCCGCTTCGAGCTCCGGCGCATGCGCCCTCTCGGCTTCGCCGCCATTCCTCAGCGGGCCTGGCGCGCAGATGAACTCGACGCGGGCGCCGACCCGAGCAACATGCCAGGGCAGGCGATAGCGATCGATAACGGCAGTCAGCCCGGCGTCGAGCCGCCGCGCCAGATGGTCCATATGGCTGTAGTTCTCGTCGGTCATGACGTCTTCGAGCGTGGCACGCATCGCCGCGAATTGCAGCGGATTGGCCGACAGCGTTGTCCCCATGCCGGAATAGCCGGGCTCTTTCCGGCTGATATAAGCGGCATAGCGCGCCGCAACGCCTTCGCTCATGCCCCACACACTCGCCGGTATGCCGCCGGCAATCGGCTTGCCGAGCACGAACAGGTCCGGCTCCAGCCCGTATTTGCTTGTATAGCCGCCGGGACCGGTCGAGATCGTATGCGTCTCGTCGATTAGAAGCAGCGTGCCGGTCGCACGGGTGAGACGCCGCAAGCCGTCATGAAAGCCGGCTTCGGGCAGCACCATGCAGGAATTGGTCAGCACCGGCTCGGCGATGACGCAGGCGACATCGTTGCCCTGAAGTGCGGCCTCAAGCGCCGGCAGATCGTTGAACTCGACGATATCAGTTGCCCGCGTCAGGTCGCGGAATTCGCCGGCCAGTCCCGGTCGGTTCACCGCTTTGCCGTCGACCAGCCGGACCATCGTCTCGTCGACCGAGCCATGATAGCAGCCGTTGAAGACCAGGATCTTCTCCCGGCCGGTAACGGCACGGGCAACCCGCAGCGCGAAGCGGTTGGCGTCGGTTGCCGTCGTCGCGATCTGCCACAACGGCAGACCGAAGCGCTGTTGCAGCAGCGGGCCGATGGCGAGCGCGTCCTCGGCAGGCAGCATGTAGGTCAGACCGCGTCCGGCCTGCCGGCGGATGGCGCGGGCGACCGGCGGCGGCGAATGACCGAACATCGAGCCGGTGTCGCCGAGGCAGAAATCGTCGAGCCGGTTGCCGTCGATATCTCTGATGGCGGTGCCTTTGGCCTTATCAACGAGGATCGGGAACGGCGTCGGCCAGTCGTTCATCCAGTGCATCGGCACGCCGCCGAAGAAGCCGGGCAGGCCATTGCCGATTTTCGCCATCGATTTCGGCCGCGCCTGGCGGAAGGCTTCTGCCTCGGTCTCGCGCAACTCGGCAATCCGGGCCGGGCCGATGCCGCCGATGGAGGTCTTTGAATGGTCGATGACGTTCATGGCGGCCCTCTCCGCCGCACTTTAGACAATCGGCATCCGCCACCGCAATTGGCGGGCGGCTGCCCTGTGTTGGGTCAGCGGTCATTTGAATGGAACAGGCGCTTGACCGCGAGCCGCCTTCGGGCGCCAATGGCACTTCGGCTGGAGGGGACACGATGGTGCGGGCGATCATCTGCGCGGCAACGCTGCTGTCGTCGGTTGGTGCGGCTTTGGCATCCGGCGGCATCTGGTGTTCCGCCGAGGATGCAGCCGTCAAATTTGAGGTCGATGCCGGGGTCACCAGAGGCATGGGCGGGCCGACCTTCAATTTTCGCGGCGAGCTCGAAATTCTGGGCAGGCCAGTCGGCGACAGTCTGCGCAAGACTGTGTTCGAGGATCAGAACCTCACGCAATATTGGCTCGACAACAAGGAATTGCGGCTGCTCGTCTATCGCGAACGGCAGGTCGAAAACGCCTACGACTATGTCGAACTGGCGATCCTGACCAAGGCCAGCGACGAAGGCGTCTATGACGGCCGCTATTTGCTCTCAATCTATGATGTAACGGACGATGCCGAAAAGGATGGCAAGCCGGCTGAATTGACCGGCAAAGTATCTTGCGGAGCCGACTAACGGGCTAGGCGGAAATGTCGATGACGCCGCAATCGCCGGCGGCGCTGCCGAACGCGACGCGGCGCTCTTCCTTGTCCCACATCATCGATGTGATGGCGCCCTTGCCTGGCCGGCGCAGCAGCACTTCCCTGGCGTCGGCGAAGCGCACCGCCATCACCATGCCGTCATCATACCCTACCGCCACTACATCTTGGCTCGGATGGCAGGCGACGGAGGTGACCATCGCACTGCCGCGCGTGCCGAGTTCCAGCGGCGCCTTGCCCATCGGCCCATCCTTGCCCGAAAACGGCCAGACGATCGCCGCCGGCGCGCCGGAACTCGCCAGCCATTTGCCCTTGGCGCTCCACGACAGGCTTTTGACCTTGCCGGGATAGCCGGACATCCGCATGTGCTTGCCGTCGGCGAGTTTCCAGCCATGCAGCGCGTTTTCCTGCATTGTGGTGACGACGAAGCCGCCGTCCGGCGAAAACGTGATGCCGGTGTGGGCGCCGGCCCATTCGAGCTCGACCGGCTTGCCGTCGGCGGCCGGGAAATGCAGCGTCGCGCCATTGTAGCGGGCAACGCCGAAGCGCATGCCCTTGGGCGAGAAGGCCAGCCCCTCGACCGAGCGCGGATGCGAGAATTCCCTGGTCTTGCCGTCAGCAAAACGCACATAGGCAATTTTGCCCGAAGCATAGGCAACAGCGCCTTGTGGCCCGGCGGCCACGCTGGTGATCCATTTTTTGCCTGCGGTCGCCAATTCCGCAGTATTGCCGCCTGCGGTCACGGCAAAGATCTTGCCGTCCTCACCGCCGGTGATCAGCCGGTCGTTTGCGCCATCGTGAAGGGCGGCGAGCAGCCCGTCATTGGCCTGCACCGTCTTGTGCCCATGGTCGAGCCGATGGATTGTGCCGTCGGCCAGCGCGAAATGCGGCACGTCGCCAAGGAACACGGCGGCGAGGCAGTGGCCTTCGAGATCGAGCGGGGCGACTGTCGGCATGAGAGACCATTCCGTTCGAGATTTCTGCTGCCCCACCCTTAAGGGGTTGAGCTGCGGGTCTCAACCCGTGCTTCGGATCGTCGTGAGGAGAGAGCGCCAGCGTTGCGGGCGCCCCTTCTCCCACAAGGGGAGAAGGGGGAAAGGGCAGCTAAATCAAGCGGCGTGGCAGGCCTGGAAGCTTGTCTTCAGCCGCTCGGCGTCGAGTTCGCGGCCGATGAACACCAGCCGGCTCTCGTGCTTCTCGCCGTCCTTCCAGGCGCGTTGGTGGTCGCCTTCGATGATCATGTGCACGCCCTGGATGACATAGCGCTCGTCATCGCCTTTCAGCGCGATGATACCTTTCAGCCGCAGGATGTTCGGGCCTTCCATTTGGGTGACCTTCTCGATCCACGGGAAGAACTTTTTCGGGTCCATCTCGCCGCCGCGCAGCGACACCGACTGCACCGTCACATCATGGATGTCGGAAGGGTGCGCGTGATGATGGTCATGCCCGTCATGATCGTGATGATCATGGCCCTCGTGATCATGGTGATCATGATCATGATGGTCGTGATCGTCATGCGCCTCGAGGAAGTGCGGATCGTTCTCCAGCGCCCGGGACAGGTCGAACGCACCGCGATCGAGCACCTCGGACAGCGCCACGCCGGCGCGTGTGGTGCGATGGATGCGTGCCGCCGGGTTGATGGCGCGGATCGTCGCCTCCACCTTGCTCAGCTCTTCGGGGGTGACCAGGTCGGTCTTGTTGAGCACGACGACATCGGCAAAGGCGATCTGGTCCTCGGCCTCGCGGGAATCCTTGAGGCGCAGCGGCAGGTGCTTGGCGTCGACCAGCGCCACCACCGCATCGAGCCTGGTCTTGGAACGCACATCGTCGTCCATGAAGAAGGTTTGCGCTACCGGCACGGGATCGGCGAGGCCTGTGGTCTCGACGACGATGGCGTCGAAGCGGCCGGGCCTGCGCATCAGACCTTCGACGACGCGGATCAGGTCGCCGCGCACGGTGCAGCAGATGCAGCCATTGTTCATCTCGTAGATTTCCTCGTCGGATTCCACGATCAACTCGTTGTCGATGCCGATCTCGCCGAACTCATTGACGATGACGGCGTAGCGCTTGCCATGGTTTTCCGAAAGGATGCGGTTGAGCAGTGTCGTCTTGCCGGCGCCGAGATAGCCGGTAAGGACGGTAACGGGGATCTGCGTCTGTGCGTCGCTCATATTGTGCCTCGAATAGGGATTGTCGGCTCCATATAGGATGTGTGCTCGGCTTTTGCACGAGGCAAACCGATGGGCCAAAGAGGCCGGTATTGCCGAACTTTCCTCACATTGCCGAACGTTCATTGGCGCGGGCTGGCGGTGGGGCCTAGATAGGGCGAGGGGTTGTTCGCACTGAGGAGGCGCCAGATGTCCGACAAGTCCTTGCCATTAAGCCGGCGGCAGGCTCTCGGTCTTGTAGCGGTCACCACGGGCGGCATATTCCTGCCCGCCGGCGCAAGGGCCGGGCAGGTCTCGCCCTATGCCGGGCTTGCTTTGTTCGAAGCCGGTGCCGGCGTCTGCACCATGACGCCCGAGGTCACCGAAGGACCGTTCTATTTCGACCCGAAGCTCGAACGCGCCGATATCACCGAGGGCAAGAAGGGCGTCGCCCTCAATGTGCGGCTGCAAATCGTCGACGCCGCCTGCCGGCCGCTTCCCGGCGCACGCGTCGATATCTGGCATTGCGACGCCCAGGGCGCCTATTCCGGCTATCCCGGACAGGGCGACGGGCAGGATATCGACACGTCCGGCCAGAGCTTTCTGCGCGGCTGGCAGAGAAGCGATGGAAGCGGCATCGCTTCTTTCGCCACCATCTATCCCGGCTGGTATCGCGGCCGCACCACCCACATCCATTTCAAGATCTTCCCCGACGACCGCTCGGCAATGACCGGCCAGATGTTCTTCCCCGACAGCTTGAGCGAGCAGATATTCGCCACCGTCGCGCCCTATAACGATCGCCCCGGCAAACGCGATACATCGAACATGCGGGACAGCATTGCGCGGCAGGCCGGGCCGCCGTCGCAGGCAGCGCTGCGGGAAATGGCGGACGCCTATCAGGCCTTGATGGTGGTCGCGGTGAGGGCCGGTTGAGGACACCTCGTCACGTCGCCATCCAGCCGTCGCGGAAAGTCGTTTGTCATCTAACTGAAATAAACATCTGGCATTAGCCACGGCGAACACCGCGATGCTTGCCGGCAAAGCTATTTTCCGAGCCGGAATGTTTTCGATCGTCATTGCCAATCGGCGGCCTGCTTCTATGCTGTCCGCACCGGTTCGGCCGAGGAGGGAATGAGCATGGCCAAGGCGGACAAGACTGCAACAATGAGCCGGCTGCATTCGGCGGCGCGGCTGGCGCGCACGGCGCTCGCCGCCCGGCTTCTGGCGCATGGCTTCTATGCCGGCCAGGACCAGATCATGCTGGCGCTCGATCGCGAGGACGGGCAGACGCCCGGCAATCTTGCCGGCCGCCTCGGCGTGCGTCCGCCGACCATCACCAAGACCATCAACCGGCTGCAGGCACAGGGTTTTCTGGAAAAGCGCGCCTCCTCCGCCGATGCCCGCCAGGCTCATATTTTCCTCACCGACACCGGCCGCGAAATCATCCACGCAATCGAGAAATCGGTGAAGAAGACCGAAAAGCAGGCATTGAAGGGTCTCGACAAGAAGGATCAGAAATCGCTGTTCAAGCTGCTTGCACGTGTCGAAGCGAATCTTTCGAACGGCGAAATGGTGCTCCCCGATGACGAACTGGATATCGAGGACAAGATCCTTGAATAGGTCACGCGTTCGCCGCTGACGGCCGCCGCGTCAGTGCCGACCAGCGTCCGGGTGTGACGCCGAACGCCTTCTTGAAATGCCGATTGAAATGGCTTTGGTCACTGAAGCCGGCTGCGATGGCGATTTGCGCCAGCGGCTCGTCGGCTTCGATCATCCGACGGGCTCGCTGAAGCCGGCGCATCAACAAGAACCGGTGCGGGCTGGTGGAGAAGGTGGCGCGGAAATGCCGCGACAGGGCATAACGGTCCAATCCGGTGATCGCCTCCAATTCATCCGAACGTACAATCCGCGCGACATTTTCCTCCAGATAGTCGCGCGCCAGACTGGCGGCACGCCACGCAGTTTTCGCTATCGGTTTCGCCGGCTGACCGGCGTGCCGGGCCAGGCTTTGCATCAGCTGCGTCATGAAATCGACCACAAACAGCTCGTCCAGTTCCTGATCCAGCGGCCCGAGCGCCGAAAGCAGCGTCGCGCGGAAATCGCGGTCTGTCATCACGGCATCCCCGACAAACGGCAGTGACCCGCCGCCGAGGCAATCGAGCATCAGGGACGGCTCCAAATACAGCATTCTGTAACGCAATCCGTCTTCTGTGCCGGCGCCGCCATCGTGCATTTCGTCGGGATGAAGGATAATGATCTGGCCAGGCAGGCTCTGATGCGTCGCGCCGCGATAGCGGAAGCTCTGTATGCCATAAAGCGTCACCCCGATTGCATAGGTGTCGTGGCGATGGAGATCGAAGGCGTTGCCGTGGAACCGGGCCTCGATGCGTTCCATGCCGGCAGTACCGGGTGCCGATACGATGCAGTTCTCGGCTGCATCCACGCACAAACGTCCAAGACCCTGAAAGGCTTCCCCGTCTAGACCGTGCGGCATCGCTTCACTCGCAGCCTCGGATTGGCCCCCTTTCGGATTGGAAACTGTCGCATGTTCGATAGGAAATTTGCAATCGTGCTCAGGGACGATCTTCCCGTCTGGCAGAAGCTCAACGTCACCGCCTTTCTGACCAGCGGCATCGTCGCGCAGTTTCCCGACCTCATCGGCGAGCCCTACCGTGACCGCGCCGGCAATATCTACAACCCGCTATCGATCCAGCCGGTCATCGTGCTTTCGGCAGACGGCCAGGCGCTCGGAACGATCCAGCGGCGGGCGCTGGAGCGTGGTGTGACGGTTTCGCTCTATGTCGAGGAAATGTTTTCGACTGGGTACGATCTGGCCAACCGTGCCGTCTTTGCCGAATTTGCGCCGGAGGATGCCAAGGTGGTCGGCATCGCGCTTCGCGCCGAAAAGAAGCTCGTCGACAAGATCACCAAGGGTGCCCGCATGCACACCTGACTCTCCGGCCACCAGGAACAAAACTGAGCCTGTCGTCGCCTGTCGGTGTGCTAGCCTCTTTTGGCTTGCCCGCTGGCGACAATTCCCGCATTGGTGAGGGACTGCCTTGCTTCCCGTCCGGCCTGAAATTGAATGCTCCCCCAAGACAAGACGAAAGCGCGACGTCGCCGGCGGCGATCCTGTGCATGCTTTCCGTTTATGTGTTTTTCACCTTCCTCGACACCAGCAGCAAGTACCTTGTGCTGGCTGGCGTCTCGGCGCTGATCGTCGCCTGGACCCGCTTCGCGGTCCATGTCCTGCTTGTCGGCGTCTTTCTGCGCGGATGGCGTGAGCCGTTGCGTTTTCGTCCCGCCAACCTGCCGGCGCATCTCACGCGCGGTCTGCTCCTGTTCGGATCGACCATGTTCAACATTCTGGCGCTGCGGACGCTGCAGCTGGCGGAAACCACCTCGATCTACTTCTTCGGCCCGATGGTGATCACCGCGCTTGCCGGTCCGTTGCTCGGCGAATGGGCCGGCTGGCGGCGCTGGCTGGCGATCATGAGCGGCTTTGTCGGCGTCCTCATCATCACGCGGCCGGGCATCGGGGTTTTTGGCATCGGCCATCTCTTTGCGCTCGGCTCGATGCTATCGAACAGTTTCTACGTCATCATGACGCGCCGTATGTCGGCGACGGAAACCTCGGAAAGTCTCATCCTGTTTTCGGCGCTGGCGCCGGCCGTGCTGCTGCTGCCGACACTGCCGTTTTCGCTTTCGCTGCCGCAGGATGGCTGGCACTGGTTCATATTGCTGATGCTTGGCGTCTTCGGCGCCATCGGCCATTGGCTTCTTGTGCAGGCCTATCGCCTTGCCACCACCACGGCCCTGGCTCCCTATCCCTATTCGCAGATGATCTGGATGATCATCTCCGGCCTGATCGTCTTCAACCAGTTTCCCGACCGCTGGACGCTGGTCGGTGCCACCGTCATCGTCGCCAGCGGCCTCTACATCGTCCACCGCGAGCACCGGCTTCGCTTGCACAACCGCGCGACGCTGGACGCGGAGGCGGAAGCGCTGGCAAAAAAACTTTGATTTGCTCGGGATCGATGGCATAAGAGCCGGCCTTTAAACAGTTTAAATTGCTTCGGGAGCGCAGGGCGCTGGCACAGAAGATCAAGCTTTCGACCATCGCGGATGCGCTCGGCGTGTCCACGGCCACGGTCTCGCTGGCCTTGCGCGACAGCCCGCTGGTCGCCGGCGGCACCCGCGACCGTATCAAGGAACATGCGCGCGCCATCGGCTATATCTACAACCGCCGCGCCGCCAGCCTTCGCACCTCACGCTCGGGCATTGTCGGCGTCGTCGTCCACGACATCATGAACCCGTTCTTTGCCGAGATACTGCGTTCGATCGAGAGCGAACTCGACCGCAGCCGGCAGACCTTCATCCTGTCGAACCACTACGACCAACTCGAGAAACAGCGCACCTTCATCGACACGCTTCTGCAGCTCGGCGCTGACGGCGTCATCATGTCGCCGGCCATCGGCACACCGCCCGAAGACATAATCATGGCCGAGGAGAACGGTCTCCCGGCAGTGCTGATTGCACGCACCGTCGAAGGTGCCGACGTGCCGGTGTTTCGCGGCGACGATGCCTATGGCACCGGGCTTGCTACCAATCATCTGATCTCGCTTGGCCACAAGCGCATCGCCATGATCGGCGGTACCGACCAGACGTCGACCGGCCGCGACCGTTATCAGGGATATGTCAACGCCATGGAGGCGGCAGGGCTCGAGGTCAGGCCGTCATGGCGTATCGCCGGCCCGCGCACCAAGCAGGCCGGCTTCGAGGCTGCCGGGCAGTTCTTGGCGCTGAAAGACAGGCCTACCGCGGCCTGCTGCTGGAACGACCTCGTCGCCATCGGCCTGATGAACGGCATTGCGCGCGCGGGGCTGGTGCCGGGCATCGACATCTCCGTTACCGGCTATGACGACCTCGAGGAAGCGGCGATCGCGACGCCGGCACTGACCACGGTCTGGAACGGCCAGCGCGAGGTTGGCCGCCGCGCCGCCAGCGCGCTGCTCGACAAACTCAACGGACAGACGGTGCGGCCGTCGCAGGAACTGATCAAGCCGGAACTGCATGTGCGCCAGTCGACCGGCAAACCGGTGGAACGTGCATGACAAAAACCGAACAGCAAGCTGTCGCCATTCTGGTGCCGGGCCAGTTCAACGACCATGCGGTCGGCCGCATCGACGGGGCGTTCAGCCGCGTCCGGATCGAAGGCGCCGATCCGTCGCTGGTCACCGACGACATGCGCCGTACGGTGCGCGGCATAGCCGCCTTCGGCGGCATAAGCGCCGCGTTGATGGACGCGCTGCCAAAGCTCGAGATCATCGCCAATTTCGGCGTCGGCTATGATTCTGTCGATGTCCGCCACGCCGTACAGCGCGGCATCATGGTCACCAACACCCCGGATGTGCTGACCGAAGAGGTCGCCGATACGGCGCTCGGCTTGCTGATCAACACCATCCGCGAACTGCCGCGCGCCGAGGCCTGGCTGCGCGACGGAAGTTGGCTGCGCAAAGGCAACTATCCGCTGAGCCGGCTGACCCTGCGCGGGCGCCATGTCGGTATCTTTGGCATGGGCCGCATCGGCCTCGCCATTGCCCGCCGGCTCGACGCTTTCGGGCTGCCCATCGCCTACCACAACCGGCGCCGCGTCGAAAGCCTGTCCTATGACTATCACCCGACGCTGAAAGGTCTCGCCGAGGCGGTCGACACACTGATCTCGGTGGCGCCCGGCGGGGCCGCGACGGAAAGGGCAGTCAATGCCGAAATTTTCTCGGCTCTTGGGCCGAACGGCGTCTTCGTCAATATCGGCCGGGGCAGCACGGTCGATGAGCCAGCCCTTGCCGCCGCACTTGCCAGCGGCAGCATCGCCGCTGCCGGGCTAGACGTCTTTGCCGACGAGCCGAATGTGCCAGCGGCGTTGCTTGCCGCGCCCAACACCTCGCTTTTGCCACATGTCGGCTCCGCCTCGCAGCACACCCGCCGCGCCATGGCGGACCTATGCGTCGACAATCTGGTCTCGTGGTTTTCGCAGCGCAAGGCACTGACGCCGGTGCCGGAGACGGCAAATGTCAAGGCAAGGCCGTAAGCGGGCTGCCATATCTATTAACTTCAGCTTAACCCTTCGGAATCATTCTGGTCCCTTCCTAGTGTCTGTCCGCCTGACAGCACATGACAGCAAGATGAAGCGCGCCTCCTGATCTCTTCGAACGCGGCGCGCTTGAAATGCGCGGAGAAACAGGATGAAAACGCTTCCTGCATTGATGGCGGTTGCTGTGCTGTTCGGCAGCGTCCAGCTGTTTTATGCCGGTAGCGGTGAAAGCCGTGCAGCCAGTGAGTCACCACCTTCATTCGGCAACTACCGGCTGGTAGCCCATGGTGACGAGGCGTCTTGTGCGGTCAGCCGTCGCGCCGAGATTTCGCAAGGCTTGTCGCTGTTGACGGTCGCCGCGAATTGCCGCCGGGTGTTGCCCGGTGTCGAGCAGGCGAAGTTCTGGCGAGAGCAGAATGACGGCACGGTCACATTCAGCGCCAACGGCACCGATCCAATCGTCATGTTCTCAGTCGCCGATGGCGACGGTTACGAATCCTACGCGCCGGCGCTGCCGCTGCTATCGCTGGCGTCGGCCGGCAACTGACGAGCGCTATTCTGCCGCTGCGCGCGCGCCCGATTTCGCCGCCTGATGCAGACGTACAGCGTCGCCGAAGGCGCGGAAAATCTTTGCCGAGATGTTGTCAGATTCGACCCAGTACTCTGGATGCCACTGCACGCCAACAGCGAAGGCGCGGGCGTCCTTGACCGAAACCGCCTCGACAGTGCCGTCGGCGGCGACCGCTTCGACCTGCAGCTTCGGGCCAAGCCGATCGATGGCCTGGCGATGCACCGAATTGACCAGGATGTCGCCGGCGCCGAAGACCCCGGCCAGGCAGCTGCCGGGTTTTATCGACACGCTCTGGCGGATGGCGAAGCGTTCGTCCTGATTGTCGCTTGCCGGCGCACGATGGTCGAGCGAACCGACGCGTTCCTGGATTTCGGTCGCCAGCGTGCCGCCCAGTGCCACATTCATCTCCTGGATTCCGCGGCAGATGGCGAGCAGCGGTACCCCGCGCTCCACCGCCCGGCGGATCAGTGGCAACGTCGTCGCGTCGCGGGCGGAGTCGTAAGGACCATTGGCTTCGCTGGCGTCACCGCCATAGAGCGAGGGATGAACGTTGGACTTCGAACCGGTGACCATGACGCCGTCGACGGCGGAAAGCAGTTCATCGAAGTCGAGCCGGTCGCCGAAGGACGGTACCAGCAGCGGGAACACGCCTGCACCCGAAAGCGCCGCTTCAAGATATTGCTGTGGCGCGGCATGCCAGATGTAATTGTCGAACTGGCGGACGTCGGTCGATATGGCGACGAGCGGCTGGTGCATTTGGTCCGGATCCCATCGGGTGCAACGAATTATCTGCCTGCAAAATAGGCGATCCGAAGGCGCATTTCCATGGCAAGTTTCGGCGTGTCGCGTAGGCCAGTTAATCGACCTTAGACTATAGTTGCAAGATCTGCCCCAACGCCGTGAATTTCCCCGAAATGCGCCACTCAAACCGGGCTGCCACGCTGGACTCGACTCCTTGCCTGTGTATTGTCGGGCTCGAAGCCGATCCGGGCCCCGAAGCGTCCCGAATGTCGGTCAGTTGATCCAAAAGGGAGGAACTTCATGGATCGTCGTTCGTTCATCCGCAAGGCCGGCACCACCGGTTTCGGCGCCGCGGCCGCTGCCGCGACACTTGCTGCGCCGGCCATCGCCCAGTCCAACCCGAAAGTGACCTGGCGGCTGGCGTCGTCCTTCCCGAAGTCGCTCGATACGATCTATGGTGGCGCCGAAGTGTTTTCCAAGATGCTGTCGGAGGCGACCGACGGCAACTTCCAGGTCCAGGTCTTCGCCGCCGGCGAACTCGTTCCCGGCCTGCAGGCCGCCGACGCCACCACTGCCGGCACCGTCGAGGCCTGCCATACGGTGGCATACTATTACTGGGGCAAGGACCCGACTTGGGCGCTGGGGGCGGCGGTTCCGTTTTCGCTCAACGCGCGCGGCATAAACGCCTGGCACTATCATGGCGGCGGCATCGATCTGTTCAACGAGTTCCTGGCGACGCAGGGTCTGTTCGGGCTGCCGGGCGGCAATACCGGCGTGCAGATGGGCGGCTGGTTCCGCAAGGAGATCAAAACGGTCGCCGACCTTTCCGGCCTCAAGATGCGTATCGGTGGTTTTGCCGGCAAAGTGGTGCAAAGGCTCGGCGTAGTTCCGCAGCAGATCGCCGGTGGCGACATTTATCCGGCGCTGGAAAAAGGCACGATCGACGCCGCCGAATGGGTTGGCCCCTACGACGACGAGAAGCTCGGCTTCTACAAGGTTGCGCCCTATTACTACTATCCCGGCTGGTGGGAAGGTGGACCGACCGTCCATCTGATGTTCAACAAGGCGAAATACGACGAACTTTCGCCGGCTTACAAGTCGCTGGTGCACACTGCCGCCCAAGCGGCCGACGCCAACATGCTGCAGAAATACGACTACCTCAACCCGGCGGCGGTGAAGCGGCTGGTTGCCGGCGGCGCCAAGTTGAGCCCGTTCAGCCAGGAGATCATGGCCGCCTGTTTCGAAAAGGCCAACGAAGTCTATGCCGAGATGGAAGCCTCGAACGCGCCGTTCAAGAAGATCTGGGACTCGATCAAGGCGTTCCGCAAGGAGCATTATCTCTGGGCGCAGGTGGCCGAGTACAATTACGACACCTTCATGATGGTCCAGCAGCGCAACGGCAAGCTCTAGAATATTCTGCGACGCCGAGTGGCTCCACTCGGCGTCGCAGAAAAGGGCTAAAACAAAGCGGATGTCCCGTTTGGTTTGAATGCATTCCGCTCCAGGCGTTTGATGGATCTCGTCAAAGGACCGCGAGCCACGCCCCGCGGTCCTTCCCTGTCAGCCTTCGGACGCACTGACTTCGACCAGTACTCCACCCGGCGCATGGCAATAGAACGTCGTCGACTGGATGCGGCCGCGCATTAGCTGCTGGACCTCGCCCGGTTGCAGGCCGGCATCGGCAAGCCCGGCTCGCTTTGCATGCACAAACTCCGGCTTGCCGACGAAGAAGCCAACGTGAAAGCCGTCCGGATAGCTGGCGGGCTCGCCTTTCCCCGGCTTCATCAGATTGAGGATGAAGCCATCGATGCCACGCAGAACCGCGAAGGCGTCCTTGCCGCGCACGGCGACAAATTCAAAGCCGAAATGGCTGGTGAAGAAGCGGGCAAGGCCGGCAACTTCGGTGGTGACGAGATTTATGTGGTTCAGTTTCATGATGCGTCTCCTGCCACGGGTTGAATGCGGACAGGCTTCGACCGAAGAGCGCAAACCGGCGGGACCGCTACATCCGAAAATCCGGACGTGACCCGACCGGCTCGCGAGTTTCGCCTCGCTTGCCGGCCGCGGGTTCTCCCACAAGTAATGTGGCGAACAGGCTTCCCCGAGCATCGTGCTCAGGACGGGAAGAGCCGGACTACCGAACCGGCAATGTCTTTTTCGGCGTAGTTTCTGTAACCGGTCGCCCCGCCGGTGGCAACTGGCCCGATCGATCAGCCCTGAGGCACTACCAGGACCTTGACCTCACCTGGTGCCGACGGGTTGGCAATGATCGCCACCGCCTCGTCGAGGTCGACTTGTCGCGATATCAGCCGGTCTACCTCGATCGCACCCGAGGCGATGAGATCGGCGGCCCGGCGATGGGTAAAGGGATTGAGGAAGGAGCCCAGGACCTTCAACTCGCGGAACAGCAGGTCGAACGGTTCGAACGCCGCTTTCATGCCTTGCGGCATGACGCCGACGACGACAATTGTGCCGCCCGCCTTGGCCAGCCGCATCGCCTGCTCGACGGTGTCTTTCACGCCGGCGCATTCGAACACCACGTCGACGCCGCCCGGCATCAAACCCGACCGGCCGACGATCGCGTCGGTGATGTCGGAAGCGCTGGGATCGACCGTCGCCGTTGCGCCAAGTTCCTCGGCAAGGGCGCGCCGCGAGGCCTGGCGCGTCGACAGGATGATGGTCGTCGCACCGGCGAGCTTTGCCAGTTGAACGGTGAGCAGGCCGATCACGCCGCCGCCGAGCACGGCAACCGACGAACCTGGTCTGATCGCGGCAAGGTCCACGCCATGCAGGCAGCAGCCGAGCGGCTCGCAGAACGCACCATGCGTCGGCGTCAGATCGCCTGGCAGGACGAAAGCCTGTTTCTGCGGCAGGGCAAGATATTCGGCAAAGCCGCCATCGCGATGGATGCCGATGGCACGCAGATTGCCGCAGAGGTTGACCCGGCCGGCCTGGCAATGCGCGCACCGGCCGCAGGCGATGTTGGGATCGCCGGTGACGCGGTCGCCGACGGCAAAGCCGGATACGGCAGGTCCGATCGCCTCGACGATGCCGGAGAATTCATGGCCGAGAGTCACCGGCGGCGTGCACGGGAATTCGCCATGGAAAAGATGCCGGTCGGTGCCGCAGACGCCGCACGCCTCGATCCGCACCAGCAGCTCGTCCGGTCCGGCAGTCGGTTTCTCGACCTCGCACACGGCGAGGCCGCCCACTCGCTCCAGTCGCACCGCCTTCATGGCTGCCGGGCCTTCGTCAATTGAAACTCGGTGGTTGCGACAGATCGGTTGCCGGTGCCGCCGGTTTCGCGGGCGGCTTTTCGTCGAAGCTTGGCGGCTGCGACAGGTCCTGCGCGCCGGGCGCAGCGGGTGCCGTGCTGCCACCGGCCGGCGGCGTGCCGAGCGGCGACAGGCTGGGCATCTCCGGCACCTTGATGTCGATCGTCGCTGGATCGACGACGGCGCCTTTGTAGTGCATCACCATCTGCGGGAAGGCGATGGTCAGGCCGATCATGATCACCTGGATACAGACGAACGGCACTGCGCCCCAATAGATCTGCCCGGTGGTGACGGGCGCGATCTGTTTGCCGGTGAGCCGGTCGAGATAGGGCACGCGTGCGGCGACCGAGCGCAGATAAAACAGCGCGAAGCCGAACGGTGGATGCATGAAGCTGGTCTGCATGTTAACCCCGAGCAGCACGCCGAACCAGATCAGGTCGATGCCGAGCTTGTCGGCCGCCGGCGCCAAAAGCGGCACGATGATGAAGGCGAGCTCGAAGAAATCGAGGAAGAAGGCGAGCACGAAGACGAGGATGTTGACGCCAATCAGGAAACCGACTTCACCGCCCGGCAGCGACGTCAACAGGTGCTCGACCCAGATGTGGCCATTGACGCCGTAGAAGGTCAGCGAGAACACCCGCGCGCCGATCAGGATGAACAGCACGAAGGACGACAGCCGCGTCGTTGAGGCCAGCGCCTGCTTGACCACGTCGAGCGACAGCCGCCCCTTCATCGCCGCCATCGCCAGCGCGCCGACGGCGCCCATGGCGCCGCCCTCCGTCGGCGTGGCGATGCCGAGGAAAATGGTACCCAGCACCAGGAAGATCAGCGCCAGCGGCGGGATCAGCACGATGATCACCTGCTGTGCCAACCTCGACATCAGGTTGATCTTCAGGCGCTGGTCGATGATCGCCACGACATAGATGAAGATCACGCCGATGGTGGCGCCGAGGATATCGGCATTGCCGCCATGGTTTGGCGCGAGGTAGCGATACGCGGCATAGGAAACCACCACCGCCGCCAGCAGCGCCGCCAGCAGCGACAGCACACCGTGACCGAGCGTGCGGGCCTCCAGCGGCAGTGCCGGCATCGACTTCGGCCGGACGATCGACATGAGCAGGATGTAGAGCATGTAGATGCCGGTCAAAATGAGCCCGGGGATCAGCGCCCCCTTGTACATATCGCCGACCGAGCGGCCGAGCTGGTCGGCCAGCACGATCAGCACCAGTGACGGCGGGATGATCTGGGCGAGCGTGCCCGATGCTGCGATGACGCCGGATGCTAGCCGCCGGTCGTAGCCGTAGCGCAGCATGATCGGCAGCGAAATCAGCCCCATGGCAATGACGGAAGCCGCCACCACGCCGGTCGTCGCGGCCAGCAGCGCGCCGACGAAAATCACGGCATAGGCCAGGCCACCACGAACCGGTCCGAACAACTGGCCGATCGTGTCGAGCAGGTCTTCGGCCATGCCGGATCGTTCGAGCACGATGCCCATGAAGGTGAAGAACGGGATCGCCAGCAGCGTGTCGTTCGACATCACCCGGCTGCCGTAGAAATTGTCCGGCAACGCGTGCAGCAACGGCCAGGCGAGGTTGATCGAGCCGCCCGAATAGGGCGACAGCAGCACGCCGATGAAGAAGAACATCAGGCCGTTGGCGGCAAGCGAGAAGGCGACGGGGTAGCCGATCAGCAGGAAGAAGATCAGCGAGGCGAACATGATCGGCGCCATGTTCTGGGCGATGAACTCGATCACGAGCGCACCTCTTCGACGAGCGCCTTGGCTTCTAGCTCGGCCTGTTCATGCACCGATATGAATGGAGTGGGATCGTCCATATGACCGCGCATGATGGCGATTTTCTTGATGATTTCGGAAATGCCCTGCAGCGCAAGCAGGAAAAAGCCGACCAGCAGGATCGCCTTCGCCGGCCAGATGATCAGCCCGCCGGAATTGTTCGACATCTCGCCGCTGCGATACGACAGCGACACATAGGGAACGAAATAGACCACCATCAATGTCACGAACGGCATCAGGAAGAAGACGTGACCGAAAAGGTCGATCCAGTGCTGCACGCGGCGCGAGAACATGCCGTAGACGATGTCGATGCGGATATGGTCGTTCTGCTTCAGCGTGTAGGCGGCGGCCAGCATGAAGGCGGCGCCGAACAGATACCACTGCAATTCCAGCCAGGCGTTCGAGGACATGTCGAACAGCTTGCGGATGACGGCGTTAGCGGCGCTTACCAGAATTGCGAGCAGGATCAGCCACGATACCCATTTGCCGATGAATTCGTTCAAACGGTCAATGGTTCTGGAAAGAGCGAGAAGCCCTGCCATGCATTCCTCCCTTGTGTCAGAGCGCGGCGGTTCCCTGTCCGTTGCGCCGCTGTGGACCAACGGTATGCAGTGCGTGGTTCGGCGGGTCAACACGGGCCTGCCCGCATAAACACAGTTGTGAGGTGACGACCGGCAAAAAAGCTGCCGCGTCCTTTGCATGTCCAAGGACATGCGGCTCTTTCACCAACCAAAGTCGGGTGCGGCTCAGGCGATCTTCTGTTGGTCGCGGCCGGCGCCGATCAGCACAAGCATGGCGACGAGGAACAGGTACATCCAGGCATCGCGCCATTCGAGCGGGAAATAGCCGGCCCATAGCGATTCGGCCATGCCGAAAGCGGCGGCGCCCAGTGCCGCCCGCAGCGGCGAAAGATAGCCGCCTACTGCCGTCACGAACAGGATCTTCAACCCGTAGACCAGGCCGGTGCCGAAGCTGATGTTGCCGTAGTAGAAGCCGGCGAGCACGCCGGCCAGCGCAGCGCAAAGGCCGCCGAAAAGCACCGCACGCCGAAACACCGCGCGGACATCGACACCGCACATCGCAGCAGCCTTGGGATCGTCGGAAACGGCGCGCCAACTGCGGCCGAAGCTCGAATGTGTGAAGCCCCACGCAGCCAGCGCAATGGCCGCCAGCACGGCAGCGCAATCGAGCAACTGGATCAGCGTCAACGTCGCCTTGAAGCTGGCACTCTGCGCGAAGACGATGGTCTGGGCCAGCATCGGTGGCAACCACAGATCGTGGGTGTTGGCGGCGATGCGGCTGGCTTCCGACAAGACCAGCAATATACCGAGCGTTGTCACCACGATCGCATTGGGCGAGCGGTCGGCCAAGGGTTCGAAGATGCTTCGTGACAGAACGTGGCTGATCAGCGCCGCGTAGAGAAACGCCGCAACTATGCCGAGCGCGACCGATGCAAGCAGCGTCAGCCACAGTGCCTGATAGCCGAATGCCGCGGTGAGGATCATCGTTTGCCCGCAAAAGGCGAACAGCGCGCCATAGGCAAGATTGGTGCGGTGCAGGATGCCGTTAGTCAGCACATAGCCGAAGGCAAGCAGTGCGTAGAGCGCGCCCGAATGCAGCCCGTTCAGAACCTGCTGGAAGAAATAGAGCATGCAAAATCCTCGGTGCATGGCTCCGAATAATCGGAAATCGACTTTCGCTGGGATCATGCACAAAATCAAAGTGCTACAAGCCGCGGCGCTCGCAGCCGTGAAGAGCGTTGCACTCGGAATCTAACTTGTCAAATGCGATTTATCGGTTAGATTTCATCGCATGACGGTATCCTGGACTCCGCACCGCTTCACCGGCGGCATGCTTGCGCTCGACACGGCGAACACCGTTGTGCTGCGGCACCATCCGGAGAAGACCTTCGACCGTTTCGACGATCCCGCCGAGATTGCCCGCTTTGCCGAAGCCGCCAGCGGCTTTCGCGCCGCCGAGCTCGGCGGCAGGCGGCTGGAGGCCCCGTCGCCGGACAAGATCGCGCCGGTGGTACTGTCGATCCGCGAAACCACCGATCGGCTGTTTCGCCGCGCGGTGTCGAAAGGTGCGATCGCCACCGCCGACATGCCTGAATTCCTGGAAGCCTGCGCCGACGGCCTCGCCCATGGCCGCACCGAAATCGGGACGCTTGGAAAACCGTTCGGCGACCCGGCGACGCCGATCGCCTTTGAGGCGGCATTGGCGGTCTCGGCGCTGTCGCTGCTGCGCGGCGACACCATCGCCAGGCTGAGGATTTGTCCCAACTGCAGCTGGCTGTTTGTCGACCGAAGCCGCAATTCCAGCCGCCTTTGGTGCGACATGGCGGTATGCGGCAACCGCCAGAAGGCAAACCGTCACTATCGCCGCCGGACGGCGGCGAACGAGGTCCACAATGGCGAGGTCCAGAATGGCTAGGCTGTTTTCGCGCTCGATCGTTGTCGGGGTTGCGCTGATTGTGGCTGCAGCGCTCGGCGCCTGTCGCGAGACGGGCACGGACGACAACGGCGATGGCAAATTGTTCGAGATTTCAGGCAAGATATTCGTGTTCAACTATCGCCTCGCCAGGGCGACCTACCTCGTTACGCTGCGGCCGTTGCGGCCGATGGGGGAGGGGCAGGTCGCGGTCGCCAGCTTCCAAAACCCGGCCGGCGGCGAGCCGCTGGCAGTCGAGCAGAAAATCTGGCCGAAGCTCGACAAGGTGACGCTGGAGAGTCCGGCGCTTCAATGCGTCGTCAAGGACAAGCCTTACGCGATCGCGATCAGCATCAAGGACGCTGACGGCACGATCCTCCAGAAGATCGACACCACTCTGATGTCGACGGAGGACCAGTCCGTCCTGCCCGACCGGCCGCTGGTCATCGATCAGCTTTATACGCCCAATCCGGACCTTGCCGGCCACCCGGACGGCAAGTTGCCGAACGAACCTAAGCCCGACTGTTCGAAAGGTCTCTGACGCATTTTTCGACGGCATCGGATGGCGCGGAATTTTATTGCTGTCGAAAACAGCCGACGCGCGGTTTCTTACGCCGGCGGGCGCGGCGTTGATGATTTGTTGCGGACCGCCTGGCGGCTTCGATTTTGTTTGACCTCCCCGGCAAGGGAAGAAAGACTATAGGTACTTGACTCCGACGTTGGCCGCGCACCCTCCAGGTGCGGCTTCCGCACAGGAAATGCCTGATGACGCTGCACAATGTCGCGCTCGACGACAAGTTCGACCTGGCAAAGGAGCGCATCTTCCTGTCGGGTGCCCAAGCAGTCATCCGCATGCTTCTGATGCAACGCGAGCGCGACCGCCGGGCTGGCCTGAACACCGCCGGTTTCGTCTCCGGCTATCGCGGCTCGCCGCTCGGCGGCCTCGACATGCAGCTGTGGAAGGCCCGGGACCAGCTCGCGCAGTCGGACATCGTCTTCCAGCCCGGTCTCAACGAGGAGCTCGCCGCCACCGCCTGCTGGGGCTCGCAGCAGGCCGAATTGCTGGGCGAGGGCACTCGTGACGGCGTTTTTTCGGTCTGGTACGGCAAGGGTCCGGGCGTCGACCGCTCCGGCGACGTGTTCCGTCACGCCAATCTCGCCGGCTCGTCGAAACATGGCGGCGTGCTGGCCCTGATGGGTGACGACCACATGGCCGAATCCTCGACCAACGCGCATGCCACCGAGTTCCTGTTTGTCGACACCATGGTGCCGATCCTCAATCCGGCCGGTGTTCAGGAGATCATCGACTACGGCCTCTACGGCTTTGCCATGTCGCGTTTTGCCGGCACCTGGGCGGCGATCAAATGCGTCAAGGACAACATCGAATCGACGGCCTCGGTCGATGCCGCGCTCGACCGGCTAGATATCGTCATCCCGGACTTCGACATGCCGCCCGGCGGCCTCAACATCCGTAACGAGATCGACATGCTCGGCCAGGAGGAGCGGTTGCATGAATACAAGCGCGCCGCTGCTTCGGCCTTCATCCACGCCAACGGGCTGAACCGGATCGTCTATTCAGGCGGCAGCAGCCCGAAGCTTGGCATCGTCACCATCGGCAAGAGTTATCTCGACGTTCGGCAGGCGCTCGAAGACATAGGCATCGACGAAGTGGCCGCCAATCGTATCGGTATCAGGCTGTTCAAGGTCGGCTGCCCGTGGCCGCTCGACCTGCAGCACATCGCCGACTTTGCTCGCGGCCTAGACACCATCGTTGTCGTCGAGGAGAAACGCTCGCTGATCGAGGTGCAACTGCGCGAGAACCTTTACGGCACCGCCACGCAGCCGGTCATCGTCGGCAAGAAAAACGAACGCGGCGACTGGCTGTTCCCGGCCAAGGGCGCGCTCGACCCCAACGACATTGCCATCGCACTCGGCGAGAGGATCTTGCTAACGATCGGCCCGTCGGAAGAAATTGCCGCGCGGGTGGCGAAATTGCGCCAGTTCCAGGCGATGCTGGCCGACACGTCAGACATCGCCTCGCGCACGCCCTTCTTCTGCTCCGGCTGCCCACACAATTCCTCGACCAAGGTGCCGGACGGCTCGCTCGCCGCCGCCGGAATCGGGTGTCATTTCATGGCGCTGTGGATGGACCGCAACACCGTCGGCTTCACTGCCATGGGCGGCGAGGGCGCGCAGTGGGTCGGCCAGGCGCCGTTCTCGAAGCGCGAGCACATCTTCCAGAATCTGGGCGATGGGACCTACAACCACTCGGGTGTGCTGGCGATCCGCTTCGCGCTGTCGACCGACGCCAACATCACCTACAAAATCCTCTACAATGACGCCGTCGCGATGACCGGCGGGCAGCCGCACGAGGGCGGCCTGACGGTGGACATGATCGCCAGGCAGGTGCGCGCCGAGGGCGTCGAGCGCATCGCCATCGTCACCGACGAGCCGGACAAATATACCGGCAAGGTGGAATTTCCCGCCGGCGCCACCATCCACCACCGCGACGACCTCGATCTCGTCCAGCGCGAGTTGCGTTCGGTCAAGGGCGTCTCGGTGCTGCTCTACGACCAGACCTGCGCCGCCGAGAAGCGCCGCCGCCGCAAACGCGGCACCTTCCCCGATCCCGACAAGCGCATCTTCATCAACGAGCTGGTCTGCGAAGGTTGCGGCGATTGCGGCGTGCAGTCGAATTGCGTCTCGATCCAGCCGGTCGAGACCGAATTCGGCCGCAAGCGCAAGATCGACCAGTCGAGCTGCAACAAGGACTTCTCTTGCGTCAATGGTTTCTGCCCGTCCTTCGTCACCGTCCACGGCGCCAAAATCAGGAAAGCCGAAGGCATAGCCGGCGCGGCCGACCCGCTCGCGGGGGTGCCGGCGCCGGCGCAATTTACGCTCGGTGAACAAGGCTGGGCGGCAATCATCGACGGTGTCGGCGGCACCGGCGTCGTCACCATTGGCGCAGTGCTCGGCATGGCAGCCCACCTCGAAGGCAAGGGCTGCGGCATGATCGACATGGCCGGCCTCGCACAAAAGGGCGGCTCCGTGTTCACCCATGTCCGTATTGCCCGCACGCCGGACGACATCCACGCCATTCGCGTATCGGCCGGCAAGGCCGATCTCGTGCTTGGCTGCGATCTCGTCGTTTCGGGTGCAAAGAAGGTGCTGGCCGCGGTGCGCGAAGGCTATACCATCTTCCTCGCCAACACCGCCGAGATCATGCCGGGCGAGTTCGCCCGTTCGGCCGATTTCTCGCTGCCTATCGAGCGGCTGAAGAAAGCGATAAGAACTGCCGCGGGCGACGACAAGGCGCATTTCTTCGACGCCACCCGCACCGCCACCGCGCTGTTCGGCAGTTCGCTCGGCGCCAACATGTTTATGCTCGGCTTTGCCTTCCAGCATGGCGGCTTGCCGCTGTCGGACGAGGCGGTCGAGAAGGCAATCGAGCTCAACGGCGAGGCGGTGGCGATGAATATCGCGGCATTTCGCTGGGGTCGCCGCGCCGCCCACCAGCCGGATTTCGTGCGCGGCCTTCTCACCCAGCCGGGCAAGGCCACGCAGCCTGCCGCGATTGCCGAGACGCTGGCCGACATCATTGCCCGCCGCGTCGCCTTCCTGACCGCCTATCAGAACGCCGCCTATGGCAAGCGCTATGCCGACAGACTGGCAGCGCTGCGTAAGGCCGAAACCAAGGTCGTGCCCGGTTCGACCGTGGTGACCGAAGCTGCCGCAAAGAACCTGTTCAAGCTGATGGCTATCAAGGACGAATACGAGGTGGCGCGGCTCTATACCGACGGCTCCTTTGCCGCAGATCTCGCAAAGCAGTTCCAGAGTTACGACAGGCTCGAATTCCATCTCGCACCGCCGATCATGGGCAGGCGCGGCAGTGACGGCAAGCCGAAGAAATCGAGCTTTGGTCCGTGGATGATGAACGGGTTCCGCCTGCTGGCGGCGATGAAGGGCCTGCGCGGCACCGCTTTCGACCTGTTCGGCTACAGCGCCGAGAGGCGTATGGAGCGGCAGCTTCTTGCCATCTATGAAGCCGACCTGGAGCTTGTCGCCGGCGCGCTGGCACCGGGCAAGATCGAGGCCGCTGCCGCGCTTGTCTCGGTGCCGGCGCTCATCCGCGGCTATGGCCACGTCAAGCGGGCCAGTGCCGAAAAAGCCGCCGGCGAACGCCAGCGTCTGCTCGACCGCCTTTCGACGGCGCCACTGCGGCCGCAGCTTCAAGCCGCCGAATGATTCCGCACCGTGATACGCCTTGTTTACCTGAACGGTAGTTTCCCTGTTTCCGCAGCGTCAGCGGGGGATCCCGGCAGGTCTCAAACCGCCTCTCTAAACCTTTCTTAAGGCCAATGTGACACTGCTGGGTTCCCAAGGGTTGGGATCCAGGCGTGAATCTGAAAAGACAAAACGAGATTCCGGTCGACGTTTACATTCCGTTCGTGGAAACTCTGTTTCGCGACGGCGTTACGCTTTCGATCGGCATTGTCGCGCAGACCTTCCTGATCGGCCTTGTCTGGTGGAAAAGCGGCGACCCGCTTTATCTGCTTGTCGCGATCGCGATGGTTCTCGTCGGCATCTTCCGTATGAGAAACTTCCGCAAATACAACAGCTTGCCCCCGCCGGCGACCTGGGAAGAGGCGCACAAGCGCGAGAACGACTACATCCTCTATGGCTCCTTGCACGGGCTCACGCTTGGCGCCTTCTGCCTGCTTGGCATCTATTTTGCGCGCGACAATTTCGCTGAGATCGCCTCCGTCTGCCTGACGCTGGCCACGGCCACCTCCATTGCCGGGCGCAACTATGGCTCCCCGCGCATGGTCACCATCCTGACGCTTGCCTTGACGTGGCCGATCTCGTTGGGGTTCCTTTTACGTGGCGATATCTACCACATCCTTCTCGGGCTCCTGTCCGCCCCATTCCTGTTTGCTATTCGCAAATTCGCCGACACGGTCCGCGACGTGCTTTTTGCCGCCGTCTCGGAGGAAAAAAAGGCGAACCGCATCGCACAGCGTTTCAACCGCGCCCTCAACACCATGTCGCATGGTCTTGTCATGCTCGGTCCGGACGGCCGGGTAGCGGTGGCCAATGCCGAAGCCGCGCACCTGATGTCGCTCAAATCGCCGGATGCCTTGCTCGGACGGTCGATCCACGGTCTGCTGATGCGCGGCGTTGCCGGCGGCATGCTGGCGCCGAAGGATTGCCGCTACATCGAAGCCCAACTGACGCGCGCCCTGCGCGAGGGCCGCGACCGCAAGGTTCTGGTCTCGCTCGCCAACGGCCAGCACTATGAATTTTCTGCCCGGGAAGGCAGCCAGGAACTGGGCGTCATCACTTTCGAGGATGTGACCGCCCGCGTCGAGGCGGAGGACAAGATCCGCTTCATGGCGCGCTACGACAGTCTCACCGGTCTGCCCAATCGCGCCTATTTCCATGAGCTGGTCGTGGAGGCCATGGCCTCGGGCGATCCGGATCGTCTCTGCGGGCTGGTCGTGCTCGACCTCGACGATTTCAAGAGCGTAAATGATACGCTCGGCCATCCGGTCGGTGACGGTTTGATCTACGCCGTCGCTGAGCGGCTGGCCGCGATCGCCGGGCCAGGTATCACCGTCAGCCGCTTCGGCGGCGACGAGTTCATGATCTTCTTCGAACGCATCGAAGATGAAAGCCATCTGACCGGCCAGGTTGATGAGATCTTTGTCAATCTACAGGGCGAGGTCGATGTCGCCGGCCACGGATTGCGCATCCAGGCCAGCGGAGGTGCGGCGCTCTCGCGGGTCAGGGATACCGACGTCGATGCCATGATCGTCAAGGCCGACCTTGCACTCTACAAGGCAAAGGAGCTTGGCAAGAACGGCTGGCGGCTGTTCGAGGCCTCCATGGACGCTGCCTTCCGCAGCCGCCAGCTGATGAAGGCGGATCTGCGCAGTGCGGTGGAAAACAAGGAGCTGCGAGTCGTCTACCAGCCGATCGTCGCGATGAACACGATGCGGATCGCCAGTTGCGAGGCGCTGTGCCGCTGGGATCATCCCGACCTCGGGCCGATCTCCCCCGGTATCTTCATTCCTCTTGCGGAGGAAATGGGCATCATTTCCGACATCAGCACTTTCGTCCTGCATGCGGCCTGCACGGAATGCGCCAAATGGCCGGCCCAGACCAGCGTGTCGGTCAATCTCTCGGCCAAGGATTTCCGCAATCGTGATGTCATCCAGAAGGTTCGCGATGCGCTGGCCGGTTCCGGTCTGCCGGCCGACCGCCTCGAGATCGAGGTCACCGAGACGGCGCTGCTCGATGACAAGTCGCTGACACGCCAATATATCGAGGAATTGAAGCGGCTCGGCGTTCGCATCGCGCTCGACGATTTCGGTACCGGTTATTCGAGCCTCAGCTATCTCCACAAACTGCCGCTCGACAAGATCAAGATCGATCGCTCGTTCCTGATCGACGTTACCCAGAACAGCCGGTCGCTCGAATTGCTCAAGGGCATCGTCAACCTGTCACGGCCGCTGGGACTTTCGGTTACCGTCGAAGGTGTCGAGACCTTCGAACAGCTCAAGATCCTAGCATTGCAGGTCAAGCCGGACCTGGTCCAGGGCTTTCTGTTCGGGTCGGCACTCAGCGCGTCCGGCATCGAGACGATGTCAAGCACCGTCTGGCCATTCGCCAAAGACATCCAGACCGCAAGGAAGGCGCCGCGGCGCTGATTTGCGCTGAAAACCGCGTATTTTAGTATAATTTTATTAATTGTTAACCTTAACGAGCGGTAAACGAGCTCGTACTTATTTTCATCTTTACATCTCATGACCCGTCCGTAGTGTCGGCTGGTGGCGGTAATCGCGGGGAATAGAGTTCATGTGTGCCCAGTTGAGTTCGCTCGGCCATGCGGCGAGCGCGGGCGGTGAAAATTCGTCCGAAACTATGTCTAGTTTCGCCAGGAATGTTTCGGCGATGCTGGAGCGGACGGAATACCGCCGTTGCGACAAGGGCGAGGATCTCGAGGACATCTATCGCCTGCGCTACAAGTCGTACCGTTCCAACGATATGGTTCCCGATAACGAGAACCACACCATTCACGACGAACTCGACGAGGTGCCTAACGTCTTCCGGTTCGGTGTCTACATCGACCAGGAACTCGTCAGCACACTGCGTATTCATCACGTAACGCTGTCGACGCCAAGATCGCCTTCCACCAAAGCTTTCGGTGACATCGTCATGCCGATGCTCGAGGAGGGCATGAGCTTCGTCTGCCCCAGTCGGTTCGCCTCCGACCCGGAATGGTCGCGCGTCTATCCGCAAATACCCTATCTCACGCTGCGGCTCGCCGGCATGGCATGTTTTCACTTCAACGCGCCCTATTGCCTTTCGACCATCCGCGAGGATCACGCCGGCTTCTACAAGCGGATCTACTACGCCGAGAAGATCAGTGAGCCTCGTGCCTATCCTGGCGTCTATAACAAGGTCGTGCTCTACCGTGCTGATGTTGGCGCTATTCGCGAACGGTCGCTGTCGCGCTTTCCATTCTTCCGTTCGACGCCAATGGAGCAGCGTATGTTATTCAATGCGCCCGGTGCCGGCGAACTCGCTCCGCTGACCATCCTGCCAACCGCCAAGTATTTTCGCGAAGCCGCCTGAACGAGCCCATGGAGCCTTCCGGTAGCTTCGGCGTTCTGGATAACGGCAAGGGTGCTGGTGGTAGGTCGGCACGGCCGATATCCGCCACGTATCGCTTCGACAGCCATCCGATCAAAGGAACCGATATGACCATTTCCACGCTCGCCCTCACCCCGCTTATCTCACTGATTGCAGGCGTGCTGATCCTGGTGATGCCGCGGCTGCTCAATTATATCGTCGCCCTTTATCTGATCGTTGTCGGCCTGCTCGGGCTGTTCCCGCATCTCGCCAGCTAACGACATCGGCAATAGCGGACCTGCCATCCATTGTGATTGGTATCGCCGCGCTCCGACCCGCCTCGTTTCAGGGGTTGGGTCAGTCATAGCCGCTGCGCACGTTGCGCCACATCATTGACGCAGCGATTTCAAGTTTCGCTTGAGACTGTTGGCTGCGGCGATGCGGCAATAGCGCCATTGCCCTTAACGCGGCTTTTCGCTATGTGCCTGAAAGATGTCTTCGAAGGGGTATTCCTATGGCTGAACACACGCCGACCGGTCCTGTCGAACTGGGCGCGAAGATGGACTATGCCGAGCACGACCGCACCTATGCCGGCTTCCTGATGCTGGCCAAATACGGGTCGCTGTTTTGCGCCGCAGTGCTTCTGGCCATGGCGTTCGGCTTCTTTGTGGGCGGCTTCTTCTCGGGGACCATCCTGTTCGTTCTGATCCTGGCCGTCGGCGCCTTTATTCTCCGATAACTCCTCCAATTTTTGTCGAGGACGCCGCCGGGGGCCGGCCGGCGTCTTGCGGTAACGGGTTGCGGCCGAAAGGATCATGCGGTGGGACAGACGGTTTTCATCCCTCGTGAGCTCGACGCGAACGAACCGCGCGTCGCGGCCTCGCCCGACACGGTGAAGCGGCTGGCGGCGCTGGGTTTCGACGTGGTCGTCGAAGCTGGCGCCGGCGCGGCGTCGCGCATTCCCGACGAGGAGTTTGCCAAGGCCGGCGCCGCGATCGGCAAGGCCGGCGATGTTTCCAGGGCTGATGTCGTGCTGAAGGTGCGCCGGCCGAGCGATGCCGAGCTGAAAGTCTATCGGCCGGGCACTGCCGTGATCGCCATCATGGATCCCTATGGCAACGATGCCGGCGTCGCCGCGTTGGCCAGGGCCGGTGCTACTGCTTTTTCCATGGAGTTCATGCCGCGCATCACCCGCGCCCAGTCGATGGACGTTCTATCCAGCCAGGCGAACCTCGCCGGCTATCAGGCGGTGATCGACGCGGCTGCCGAATATGACCGGGCGTTGCCGATGATGATGACGGCGGCTGGCACGGTACCGGCGGCGAAGGCCTTCATCATGGGCGTCGGCGTCGCCGGTCTGCAGGCCATCGCCACCGCGCGCCGCCTCGGCGCCGTGGTCACCGCCACCGATGTGCGCCCGGCTGCCAAGGAGCAGGTTGCTTCGCTCGGCGCAAAGTTCCTGGCGGTCGAGGACGAGGAATTCAAGGCGGCCGAGACGGCCGGCGGCTACGCCAAGGAAATGTCCAGGGAGTATCAGGCCAAGCAGGCGGCGCTGACCGCCGAGCACATCGCCAAGCAGGACATCGTCATCACCACCGCGCTGATACCGGGCCGGCCGGCGCCGAAGCTGGTTTCTGCGGCAATGGTCGCCTCGATGAAACCCGGCTCGGTGATCGTCGACCTTGCGGTCGAGCGTGGCGGCAACGTCGAGGGCGCCGTTCCGGGGCAGGTGGTGACCACCGCCAACGGGGTAAAGATCGTCGGCCATCTCAACGTTCCCGGTCGCGTCGCCGCCTCCGCCTCGCTGCTCTATGCGAGAAACCTCTATGCCTTCCTCGAGACGCTGGTTGACAAGGCGACGAAGACGCTTGCCATCAACCGCGACGACGAGCTGGTCAAGGCAACCATGCTGACCGATGCCGGCAAGGTCGTGCATCCCGCCTTCGTCAGGGCTGAGCAGGAGCCGCCAAAGGGCCAACATGTCGAACCGCCGGCCATTCCGGCCAAGACGATGGTTGCCGAGGCTTCGGCAAAGCCGGCTGCGAAGAGGCCGGCCGCTTCGAGGAAGCCCAAGACCACCGGAGGGATCGCGTGATGGATCAGACCCTGCAGAAAGCCCTCGACCAGCTCGACCAGGCCACAGCTGCCGTCCGCCTTGCGGTCCAGAACCTGGCCACCGCGCCCGGCACCGAGGCCGCTGGTGACGCCGCGCACGCGCTGTCCGGCGGCGCGATCGATCCCTTCGTCTTCCGCTTCGCCATCTTCGTGCTGGCGATCTTCGTCGGCTACTACGTCGTCTGGTCGGTCACGCCGGCGCTGCACACGCCATTAATGGCGGTCACCAACGCCATTTCCTCCGTCATCGTCGTCGGCGCGTTGCTTGCCGTCGGCATCTCGGCCTCGGGCATCGCCACCGGCTTCGGCTTTGTTGCGCTGATGCTGGTATCGGTCAACATCTTCGGCGGCTTCCTCGTCACCCAGCGCATGCTGGCCATGTACAAGAAGAAGGAAAAGTAGGCCGCTATGAACGCCAACTTCGCCTCCTTCCTCTATCTGGTCTCCGGCATCCTGTTCATCCTGGCATTGCGCGGCCTGTCGCATCCGACCACCAGCCGCCAGGGCAACATGTACGGCATGATCGGCATGGGCATCGCCATTGTCACGACGCTGGCGCTGGCCACCCCTTCCGCCGGCCGCTTTGCGCTGATCGTGCTCGGCCTCGCCATCGGCGGCTCGGTCGGTGCGGTCACGGCACGGCGCATTGCCATGACCTCGATGCCGCAGCTGGTCGCCGCCTTCCACTCGCTGGTCGGTCTTGCCGCGGTCATGGTGGCGGCCGCCGCCATCTATGCGCCGGAAAGTTTCGGCATCGGCACCGTCGCCGATATCCATGCCCAGGCGCTGATCGAGATGAGCCTCGGCGTTGCCATCGGCGCCGTCACCTTCACCGGCTCGGTCATCGCCTTCTTGAAGCTCGACGGCCGCATGTCGGGCAAGCCGATCATGATCGGCGGCCGTCACTTCATCAACGCAGCCCTGGGCATAGCGCTCATTGTGCTGATCATGCTGCTCGTCACCACCGAGTCCAAGCTGGTGTTCTGGCTGATCGTTGTCGCCTCGCTCGTGCTCGGCGTCCTTCTCATCATCCCGATCGGCGGCGCCGACATGCCGGTGGTCGTATCGATGCTCAATTCCTATTCGGGCTGGGCAGCGGCGGCACTCGGTTTCACGCTCGGCAATCTGGCGCTGATCATCACCGGCGCGCTGGTCGGCTCATCGGGCGCCATCCTGTCCTACATCATGTGCAAAGGCATGAACCGAAGCTTCATCTCGGTCATCCTCGGCGGCTTCGGCGGCGAGACATCAGCCGCTGCCGACGACGGCATCGAGCGCACCGTCAAGCAGGGCTCTGCCGAGGATGCCGCCTATCTGATGATGAATGCGCAAAAGGTCATCATCGTGCCGGGTTACGGCATGGCCGTCGCCCAGGCGCAGCACGCGCTGCGCGAAATGGCCGACAAGCTCAAGGCCAACGGCGTCGACGTCAAATACGCCATCCATCCGGTGGCCGGCCGCATGCCCGGCCACATGAATGTGCTCTTGGCGGAAGCCAACGTGCCTTACGACGAAGTGTTCGAGCTGGAGGACATCAACTCTGAGTTCGCGCAGGCCGATGTCGCCTATGTCATCGGCGCCAACGACGTCACCAATCCGTCCGCCCGCGACGACAAATCGTCGCCGATCTATGGCATGCCGATCCTCGACGTCGACAAGGCGCGCACCTGCCTGTTCGTCAAGCGCTCGCTCGGGTCCGGCTATGCCGGCATCGACAACACGCTGTTCTACAAGGACGGCACCATGATGCTGCTCGGCGACGCCAAGAAGATGACCGAGGAGATCGTCAAGGCGATTGATCACTGAAACGGCGTCGTTGCCAACTCACTGCCGGTCGTCGAAATACAGCCCTGGCTCCGCGCCGGGCTTTTTCTTGGCTGTTACCGGTTCTGAAGCTACGATAGCGACCCGTCGTCTTGTCTAACGGCGTCATCGGTGGAGGTGCTGTGCCCGACCCTGGTTCTGCCGCGTCGCCGGCCGCCGATCTGACCGCAGCAGAGAAGGTGCCGCGCAAGCGCAGCCAGGCGGTGGTGGTCGTGCACGGTATGGGCGAACAGCGGCCCATGGACACGTTGAGGGGATTTGTCCAGGCCGTTTGGAGCCACGATCCGGCCCGTGCTCCGTTCTATGCCCATGTCGCTGATCCGGCCGACCCAATGGGTGCGAAGATCAACCAGAGCTGGATCACGCCCGACAGCCGGACCAATTCGCACGAGCTTCGCCGGATCACCACACCGTATGATGTCGATGGCCGCCGCACCGATTTCTACGAGCTTTACTGGGCCGACATCACCCAGGGCACGACCCGGAGCCGCCTTGCTGCCTGGGTGACGACCCTGCTCTGGCGCAAGCCCGCCGATATTCCGCGCGATGTGCGCAAACTCTATGTCGTCACGCTTTTGGCCACCATCGTCGTCCTTGGCGCGGCGCTGGCGCTCGCAACGTCGGCCTGGCAAGGCTATATCTCCTGGACGACCGGCGTGCTTGTCACCGTCCTGGCGTCGTTCGTTATCTGGTCGGTGGACCAGTTTGGCCTGCCCTATTTCGGCGATGCCGCCGCCTATGTGCGGGCCGAAGCGGCGACGGTCGAGAAGCGCGCGCTGGTCCGCGAGCGTGGCCTCAAGCTGCTGAAGCGCCTTATGGTGGACGACGCCTACGACCGCATCGTGCTGGTCTCGCACAGCCTGGGGTCGATCATAGCCTATGATCTGTTGCAGATATTATGGGCCGATTTCAGGCCTCGAAAGCTGGAAGCCATTCGCGACAGAGCGAGGCTGAAGGCGATCCACGCCGTCGAGAAGGCGATGCTGGCCACCGATGCTTCCGCCTGGCCCGACCGCCTCGATGACCTCCCCACATTCCGGCGCGGCCAATGGGAACTCTACCGGCAGCTTCGCGACAGTGACGCCGATCATCCGCTGCCGTGGAAGATCAGCGATTTCGTCACGCTCGGCAGTCCGCTGACCCACAGCGAGTTTCTGGTGACCTACAATCTTGCCGAGTTCAGGCGCGGCATCGCCGAGCGGCTGTTCTCGGCATGCCCGCCGATCGCCGACAGGGCGGCGGGCGGGACTATGCTCTATCAGGAAGGCCGCAGCCATTCGGGCAAGCCACAGCGGGCGGTGCATCATGGCGCGATGTTTGCCGCGATGCGCTGGACCAACATTTTCGACAGAGGCAATGGCTGGTTGACCGGCGACCCGATCTCCGGGCCGATGACGGAGAACTTTGGTCCGGGCGTGGAAAACATCCAGGTCGAGCTGCGCGGCTCGCTCGGCCGCGTCTTCACACACACGCTCTACTGGTCGTTGACGGCGAGCGGCGTCGAGGCCAACGCACCGTCCGGCGTGCCGCGCTCGCACCTTGCCGTGCTGCGCGATGCGGTCGATCTCGGCCGCAAGCTGGGGGACTGAGCTGTCGGTGGCGAGCAACGCACGACAATGCTGCGCCGACAGCTCAAAGCAAGGTCCGCTTCGGGGTAATCTTCGAAGCGGACCGAGTTCGCTTAGGCGCCGATCAACGATTGGTCAGGAAAATCGCTTCCTCGTCGTCGCGCTGCCTGCCGCCAAGTGCTGCAGCCGCACTGGCAATGAAAGCCCCGACGACCAGCGACAGCGCGCCAATCAGTGAGAAGGTGGCGCCTGCCTTTCTGGCGGTGTCGGCCGCCTGCTGGGCCTTGACCTTGGCCTCCTGCGCTTTGGCGATTACCGCATCGACGCGAGCGGTGGCATCGGCTTCGGACAGGCCTGTGCGGGCGGCCACCAGCCGCGACAGATAGGTCTTGTCGTCGGCCGATATTTCGCCTGCTGCGGCACTCGCGATCAGAATGCGCGATGCCTGCGCCGTTGCCGCGGCGTCGCTCTCCGGATTGGCGGCAGCGAGCCTTGCCGGATCGGCCGGGCGGAACAGCGTATCGACGAAATACGATGTGGCGTTGTCAGTCGAGGCGCCACCAGCGTTTGCAGCAGCACCTGCCGAAGCGCCCATTGCCGCGCCGGATGCCACAGTCGAAGCGGCCTGGACACCGGTACCTATCGCGGCCGAAAGCGCCGTGCCGAGCACGCCGGCGACGAGCAGCGTCGCCAGCGCCCAGGCCAGGAAGCCGTGAGCGGTATCGCGGAAGAAGACTTCATCGGTGTGGATGCCGACCCATTTGGTGCGCAGGCGTCCGGCGAGGTAGCCGCCGAGGGCCGACGACAGCCACTGCACGACGATCAGCCAGACGGCGGTGGAAACGGCGAAAGTTGTGACTGACGCACCCGAGCCGGACCATGGCGACACCATGCTAAGTCCAAGCCCGGAGCCGAGCAGCATCAAGATGAAGGTAAGCGTCGACGCAGCAAAGGCGCCGGCGACGATTGGTCCCCAGCTGACGGCGGGGGATGAGGATTCCGTCGGTGCGGAAACCTCGGTAGTCGTTAGGGTGGACGGCATGGAAGCCTCCTACCTTGCAAAAAGCAGAATCAGAATAATGATCGGAATCGGGACTCCGAGAAGCCAGAGCAAAATGCCACGTCCCATGAATGCCTCCTGCGGCGATTGTGATCAACTACAATGCCTTGAAAGACTTTCCGTTCCGGGAGATCCTCGGTGATCTTTGTTGCGGTGCAGCAGTCGGCGTCGGTGCGCCAAGATGCACCAATGCACTTCATGCCTGCAGGCTGGGTATTCTGGATGGCGGCTCAGATGTCCAGATTGGCGACCGACAGCGCGTTTTCCTGGATGAATTCGCGCCTTGGCTCAACCTCGTCGCCCATCAGTCGCGAAAACAGTGAGTCCGCGTCAGTCGCGTCATTGACCTTGACCTGTAAGAGCGAGCGCACATTCGGGTCGAGCGTCGTTTCCCAGAGCTGCTCGGCGTTCATTTCGCCAAGGCCCTTGTAGCGCTGCATGGTCAGACCCTTGCGGCCGGTGGCAAACACGGCATTGAGCAGTGCCAGCGGCCCCGAAATTGTTTCGGAGACATCCTTGCGGCGCAGCACCGGCGGCTCGCCATAGATTTCTGCCAGGCGCGGCGCATAGCGGTCGAGCTGGCGTGCGTCGGCGGAATTGATCAGCGCCAGGTCGAGATGCGCGAACTCCTTGACGCTGCGCACCGTGCGCTCGAATACATAGCCGCCGACGCCCTCGTTGGAGGTCGACATGCGGCCTGTCCAGCCGCGCTCGGTGTCCTCGGCGATAATGTCGAGACGGCGGGCAACGCGCTCGGCCATCTCGTTGGCGCGACCGAGGTCGGTGAAGATTTCGGGGTTGAGCGCGCCGGCAATCGCTGCCTGCTCCACCACGCCTCTGTTATAGCGCGTATGCAATCCGTTGATGAGTTGGCGGACAGCCAGGGCATCGTCGATGGCGCTGCGCAGATCCTGTCCGGCCCGCACCTCGCCCGTGCTGAGCGCAAGCGACGCTTCTTCCAGCCCCGAGCCGATCAGGAATTCCTCGAAGGCGGCTTCATCCTTGATATATTGCGAGCTCTTCCCTCGTGTCACCTTATAGAGCGGCGGCTGCGCGATATAGAGATGACCGCGTTCGATCAGTTCCGGCATCTGGCGGAAGAAGAAGGTCAGCAGCAAGGTGCGGATATGGGCGCCATCGACATCGGCGTCGGTCATCAGGATAATCTTGTGGTAGCGCAGCTTGTCGGCATTGAACTCGTCCTTGCCGATCGAGGTGCCGAGCGCAGTGATCAGCGTGCCGATCATGTCGGAGCCGAGCATGCGGTCGAAGCGGGCGCGCTCGACATTGAGGATCTTGCCGCGCAGCGGAAGAATGGCCTGGTTCTGGCGCGAACGGCCGCCCTTGGCCGAGCCGCCGGCGCTGTCGCCCTCGACGATGAAGATCTCGGATTTCGCCGGATCGCGCTCCTGGCAATCGGCCAGCTTGCCGGGCAGCGAGGTGACGCCGAGCGAGCTCTTGCGGGTGATGTCGCGTGCCTTGCGCGCGGCTTCACGCGCGGCAGCGGCCTGGATGACCTTCTCGATGACCGCCTTGCCCTCGGTCGGGTGCTCCTCGAGCCAGGTGCCGAGCGCCTCGTTGACGAGCCCTTCGACCACCGGGCGAACCTCGGACGACACCAGCTTGTCCTTGGTCTGCGAGGAGAATTTCGGGTCGGGAACCTTGACCGACAGCACCGCGGTCAGGCCTTCGCGGCAATCGTCGCCGATCAGCGCCACTTTTTCCTTCTTGGTCAGGCCCGAGGAGTCGCCATAGCCGGTTATCTGGCGTGTCAGCGCACCCCGGAAACCGGCGAGATGCGTGCCGCCGTCACGTTGCGGGATGTTGTTGGTGAAGGCCAGCACGTTCTCGTGGTAGCTGTCGTTCCACCACATGGCGACTTCGACGGTGATGCCGTCGCGCTCGGCGCGGATCGAAATCGGCTTGTCGAGCAACGGCTTCTTCGTTCGGTCGAGATATCGGACGAACTCTTCCAGCCCGCCATCATAGTGCAGTTCATGGCGCACGATGTCGGCATGGCGGGCATCGGTCAAAACGATGCGCACGCCGGAGTTCAGGAAGGCGAGCTCGCGCAGCCGGTGCTCCAGCGTACCATAGTCGAACTCGACCATGGTGAAGGTCTCGGACGACGGCAAGAACGTGATTTCGCTGCCGCTGCGCCCTTCATAGGTGCCGGGGACCTTGTCTTGTTCATAACTGCCGGTGATGCGCAGCGGCGCGTCGGCATCGCCATGCGTGAAGCTCATCTCGTAGATCTGGCCGTTGCGACGGATCTTCAGTTTCAGCCAGGCCGACAGTGCGTTGACGACCGACACGCCGACGCCGTGCAGGCCGCCCGACACCTTGTAGGAGTTCTGGTCGAACTTGCCGCCGGCATGCAGCTGCGTCATGATCACTTCGGCCGCCGAAATGCCTTCGCCGGTGTGGATATCGGTCGGAATGCCGCGGCCATTGTCGATGACCGTCACCGAGCCGTCCGGATTGAGCGTCACCGTCACCAGGTCGGCATGGCCCGCCAGTGCTTCGTCGATGGCGTTGTCGACCACCTCATAAACCATGTGGTGCAGGCCCGAGCCGTCGTCGGTGTCGCCGATATACATGCCCGGCCGCTTGCGAACGGCGTCCAAGCCCTTCAAAACCTTGATGGAATCGGCGCCGTATTCGGCTTCAACGCCGTTGGCGATGTCGGTGTGGTCGCTCATGAAAACCTGTCTGATTGGTGCCGTGTGCAGAGCGCGAAAAATCGGCGTCGAATCGCGCATTCCTAATGTCGTAGATATAGGCGCAAAAGGCGGTTTTTCCAAGGTTTGCAGGCATTTCCGAACGGAATGACCGTCGCGTGAACCCGCTACCGGCGCCTGGCTTCGATCCTGGCCAGCCGCTCACGCAAAAACTTGATCATGAACTTGTATCGCGGCGCCAGCCGACCGGTCCGGTCGAGCTCCAGCGTCATGTCGAGTGCCTTGGAAAGGACGGCTTTCGGGTCCTTTGCGACTTGGGCGTAGTCGATATAGGCAACCACCAGGTCGCGCTGCCAGGTGGCGTTGTCCGGATCTGACTGGGCAAGTTTCTCGCGAATGGCAAGGCTGTCCTGAAGGGCTTGCCGGGCTCCCCTGACGTCGCGCTGCCTGAGGCGGAGCGTGGCGACTTCGGACAGCGTTATCGACAAGTCCCGCTGCCAGTCGGAATTGGCGGAATCGAGCTTCGCCAGCCTCTCCGCAATCGCGTAGCTGTCCAGATAGGCTTTCAGTGCGCCTTTGTGGTCGCCCTGTATCGCCAGGACGCCGGCGACCTTCTCGAGGCACACGGACAGGTCGCGCTGCCAATCGGTGTTGTTCGGGTCGCCGGCGGCGAGCGCGCTGGCTTGCGAGAATGCCTGACGATAAGCCGAAAGTGCCGCCGGCCAATTCTGCTGGTCGCTCAGCGCGTTGCCGACCTTGGCGTTGCCGACGGACAGGTCGCGTTTCAGCTCGGTGTCGTCCGGATCGCGTTTCGCCAGTTGCTTGACGATCGCCAGGCCTTCCTTGTAGGCCGTCAGCGCCCCAGCGGCGTCGCCGCGTTCGCGCAGCAGGTCGCCTATCGTATCGTGGCTGACCGAGACGTCACGCTGCCGATCGGCGTCTCCCGGTCTGTCCGCCGCCAGCGCCAGCCGCACCTTCAGGCTCTCTTGATAGGCCGCCTGTGCGTTGTCCAGTTGACCTGCGACATGGGCAAGGTGGCCGATCTCATCATAGGTGATGGTCAGGTCGCGCTGCAGTTCGGCACGGTCGGGCTCTCCGGCAGCGAGCTGTTTCTTGATCGACAGGCTTTCCTGATAGACCTGTGCGGCGCCGGCCAGATCACCTTGCGTCGCCAGCACGTTACCGATCTTGTCGTCGGTCATGGCGAGGTCGCCGAACCACTCCAGATTGTCCGGCTCTGCCTCGGTCAGGTCCTGCAGAATGGTCTTGGCCGTTTCATAGTTTTGCAGCGCTGCCGGCAGATTGCCTTGCGCCATCCGCACGTTGCCGAGCTTGACGTGGCTGACGGCGAAGTCGCGCTTCACGTTGGGATCGGTTTCGTGGCGCGACCGCCGCTCGAGATCGGCTTGCAGCGCCTCGAAGGCGCGGCCAGCAGCATCGATGTTGCCGACCGTGGTATAGAGCTTGCCGAGCTCGTCCAGCGTGCGGATCAAGCGGTCGGTGTCGTCGAGCGACAGCACCACCTGTCCGGCTTCGCCATAAAGCGTGAGCACGGATTCATAATCCTTGATGGCTGTGGCGTAGTCGAGGTCGGCGCGCGCTGCCCCGCCGGACAAATAGCGCGTCGCGGCTTCGGAAAGCGTGCGACTGACGAAATTGGCCTTCAGCGCGTTGCGCGAGATATTGTCGATCTCGGCTGCTTCGGCAAGCTTTTTCCGCGCGGCATCGAACGCTCCCAGCGAAAGCTGCTCTTCCGCCTGCCGGCGCAACGCTGCCACTCTGAGATCGTCGGAGGAAAGCGTCTGCATTTCGCTCCGCACCTTGACGAAGGCGTCGGCTGCCTCACGCAGCCTGGCGTTCAGACTGTCCGCGGAGAGGCGGCCGGCATCGGAACTGATCAACGCGCCATAGAGCGGTGCCAGCGGCATGTCGGCGTCGCTGGCGATCTTTTCCACCTCGCCACGCATCGCGGGCGTCACCTCGGCCATGGCCAGCAACAAGCGTTCGCGCTCCGGCAGTTTCTCCTTGGCTGTCGTGGCAAAGAACAACTGCGGCAGGCCGCTCTCGACATAGGGCAATTGCCTGCCGCGCGAGAGATCGTAGACCTCCTGCTGCACGAGCGTCAGCACGGAGCGGATCTCAAGACCCTCGGTGCCGAGGTATTTCGTCAGCGCCGCGGTGAACGGCGAATTCTGGCCGGTCCCATCCGAGGCGGTCTCGCCGGGCGCCGCCGAGAAGGCAAACAGGATGTTTTCTGCCCGCCCGATGCGGCCAAGACCCGGCCGGACCTTGTCGCTGACCTCTTTTACCAGCGCCGTTGCGCCGCGGCCTTCGCCGCCCGTGGCAGCAAACGGATCGCTGCGGCAGGCATCGAGCACGATCAGTCCGACCTTGCTGGTGGCGGCGACGGCCGCGCGGATCTCCTCCAGCGGCAGGCTGGTCCCTTCCAGCGTAGCGAGCGACGACGCGTCTGCATCCACCGGCAGGAGCCGATTCTCGCCGGCGATCTCGACGCCGTGGCCGGAGAAGAACACCAGTGCCACGTCGGCGCCTTTAGCATCCTCGCGGAAATCGTCGAGCGCCCGGCGCATGCGCCGCAGGTCGCGGTTGGTTTCGAGGAAGACCTCGAAACCGAGCTTCCTCAGCACCGTTTCCATGACCTCGCCGTCATTGACGGGATTGGCGAGCGGCCGGATCAGCCGGTAGTCGTTCTCGGCGATGACCAGCGCAACGCGCCGCTCCGCCATGGCACCGGAGGCCGTCGAGAGGATCAGCAGCACAGCAAACAGAAGACGCAAATCGAACCGCCCCGGCCCGGTCATTTCCCGGAGCATTCCATCTCTTTATGGCATGAGCAAGTTATGGCATCGGCAAGCCCGGCCGTTCGCGTTGTTAGCTGGCGCGCATCGGCCTCAGCGCTTCGCTCCAGCGGGACAGCTCGTCCAGCATGGTCTTGGCTCCGCCGAGCACCTGCTCGCTGGGCAGGAAGGCGCCGGTCTCGTCGAGCAGCTTCTGGTACATCGGGAGCGCCACGCCTTCCGGAATCGGCATGACGCCGACCGCGGTCAGCAACGGTTTGACCGCCTGCGCCGCTCGTAAGCCACCGGAGACACCGCCGTAGCTGAGGATGGCGGCCGGCTTGTATCGCCATTCCCTGAGCAGGTAGTCGACCGCGTTGACGATCGCGGGGGCTGCGAAATAATTGTATTCCGGCGCTACGAAGACGAACGCGTCGGCGGCGTCGATTGCTTTCGACCAGGCTTTCGTGTGGCTGTTTTCGTATCTGCCGAGTCTAGGATGATGCGGCTCGTCCAGCACCGGCAGGTTGAAGGCGGCGATATCGGTGAGCAATGGCTCGAATTTGCCGTGTTCGCGCGCAAAACTTTCCAACCACCTTGCGAAAACGGGTCCGGCGCGGCCCGGCCGCGTGCTGCCGATGATGACGTTCAACTGGTGCTTCAAGGCAGGCTCCCGCCGGTTAGTGGCATCTGTGGTGCTGCCACCTAAGACACACAGCCGGACACAGCAAGCAGGCACTTTCCGGTGCCCCGGTCACATTCCAGAGAGCGGATGCTTCGCCTTGTCGTCCGGCCACATGGACGCTTGCCTTGCCAGCCACTACATTGAGGGGTCAGCGGAGCAAGCCATGGACAGTCAGCCCGTCCCCTTCGTCCCGCCGGCGCCGAAGCCGCGCACCGCGCCGCCTTCGACGCTGGAGATGATCCGCATCGTCTATCGCAATCCGCTCGAACTGTGGGGCGAGGCGACCTACAACGAGCCCTGGATTTCGGTGAACGGCGTCGGTGGACCGCTGGTCATCGCCAACGATCCCGGCCTCATCCGCCATGTGCTGGTCGACAACGCCAAGAACTACAAGATGGCGACGGTGCGCCAGAAGATCCTGCGGCCGATCCTGCGCGACGGGCTGCTGACCGCCGAAGGCGAGGTGTGGCGGCGTTCGCGCAAGGCGATGGCGCCGGTATTCACGCCGCGTCACATTTTCGGCTTCGCCGAGCCGATGCTGAAACGCACGCTCGAATTCGTCACCCGTTACGAGCAAGGTGGCACGTCGGATATCGCCCACGACATGACGCTGCTCACCTTCGACATCCTGGCTGAGACGCTGTTTTCGGGCGAGATATCGGGCGAGCCGGGCAGCTTCGCCAAGGAGATCGACCGCCTGTTCGAGACGATGGGCCGGGTCGATCCGCTCGACCTTTTGCGTGCGCCCGATTGGCTGCCGCGCCTGACCCGCATCCGCGGCCGCAAGACCATGGCCTACTTCCGCAAGATCGTCACCGACACGGTGCAGATGCGCGAGGCGCGGCTGAGGCGCGCTCCGGACACGGTGCCGCAGGATTTTCTCACGCTGCTGTTGAAGGCGGAAGGACCGGGCGGGCTGACCCGGGCCGAGGTCGAGGACAACATCATCACCTTCATCGGCGCCGGCCACGAGACTACAGCCAGGGCGCTCGGCTGGACGCTCTACTGTCTCGCCGAAGCGCCATGGGAGCGCGAAAAGATCGAGCACGAGATCGATGCTGTGCTGGCGCGTGAGCCCGACCCGACGAAATGGCTCGACGCCATGCCGCTGACCCGTGCCGCCTTCGACGAGGCGCTCAGGCTCTATCCGCCGGCGCCCTCGATCAACCGCGAACCGATCGAACCCGAAACCTGGAACGGCCTCTATATACCGCGACGCGCCGCGGTGCTGGTGATGCCGTGGGTCGTCCATCGCCACAGGAAATTATGGGACCGGCCGGACGCTTTCATGCCGGAGCGCTTTCATCCGGGGAATCGCGAAAAGATCGACCGTTTCCAGTATTTGCCGTTCGGCGCCGGCCCCCGCGTCTGCATCGGTGCCAGCTTCGCCATGCAGGAGGCGATCATTGCGTTGGCGATCATGCTGTCGCGCTACCGTTTCGACACCACCGCGGAGACCCGCCCCTGGCCGGTGCAGAAGCTGACGACGCAACCGCAAGGCGGGCTGCCGATGCAAGTCACCCGGCGCGCCTCGTAAGCGGCTGAACGTCCATTCGCGCCGGTATTATGCGGCGGACTTGCGTTGGAACTGGCCCGCGGCGCGGTAGCGCCAGAGATAGCTGGGCAGGATGGTTCCGATCGACCGTGGCTGGATTCCAAGGCCGGCGAGCGTCCTGTTGTCCTTGACGGCGGCATCCGACACGACATTGTGCTGGCGCAACAGCAGGACCTGGTCCTTGGTCAACAACGGATTGGGCAGCAGCCCGAGAATTGATGCCTGGAGGTTCGCCAGCCACCACGGCATAGGCAGCAAAAACCGCTTGCGTTCGATGATAACAAGCAATTCTTGCATGCATTCCTTGAAAGTGAGCACCTGCGGCCCGCCGAGCTCATAGATATGGCCGCCCTGGACCTTGCCGTCGACCGAGTGCGCCACCGCTTCGGCGACGTCGCCGACATAGACCGGCTGGAATTTCGTCTGACCGCCGCCGATCAGCGGCAGGACTGGGGAAAAGCGGGCCATGTTGGCAAAGCGGTTGAAGAAACCGTCCTCCGGCCCGAAATTGATCGATGGCCGCAGGATCACAGCGTCCTGGACCGTCTCAAGAACGGCCTTTTCGCCAAGCGCCTTGGTGCGCGCATAGTCCGATTGTGCGTGGAGATCCGCGCCCAGAGCCGAGATGTGGGTGAGGCCGGCGCCGACGGCGCGCGCCGCTTCAGCGACAGCGCGCGCGCCGAACTCGTGGACGGCAGTGAATTTCTGCCGGCCGGCCTCATGCGCGATCGCCACCAGATTGACGACATGGTCCGCGCCTTGCACGGCGCGGTCGACCGACCAGCGCACCCGGACATTGGCCTGCACCGGCTGGATCTGCCCGACATTGCCGAGCGGCTGCAGGTGGCCGGCGAGATCGGGCCGACGGCAGGCGACCCGGATGCGGTAGCCGCGCCTGGCCAGCGCCCGCACGACATGACGACCGACAAAGCCGGAGCCGCCGAACACGACGACGAGCTTTGGGGTCTGCAGGATTTCGGTCATGGCTGGCTCCGGCGGGCTATCCAGATGGCTTGGTTAAAGCCGTTTCATAGTCCGTTTCGCGCCAAAGGCAAAGGGCGACCATAGGTCGCCCGGCATTGTTGAAGCATGATTTTCCGGATCCGCTCGAAACGGCAGAAAACTCCGCCGAGGCCCGGCTTTGCGGTAACTCCATTCGAAACAGGAACCTTTGTTCGGTCGGCGATTTTAGATGTATGGTTTGATTCCGAATGAAGGATATTGCCAATGACAAAACGCGTTGCGATCTTCGCTCTGGCATTAGCAGCAGGCTGCAGCATTGGCGCCTCGGCATTCGCCGGAAACCGGCATCACCACCAAGCTCAACCCGAACGCTATGTTCCCGCCAACGGCGACATCATCGAGTTCCTGTTCGGTGGCCCGCGCTACTATGACAACCACCTGTTCACGACAGCCGCCGAACCCTGCTCCTACAACAGGGTAGGACCGGACGCGAATGCGGCGAACGTCATCAACGATCATTATTGCGGGAAGTAGGCTCGCGCTGCCGGATCGGCCGGCCTCCTCAGCCGCTCATCGGACAAACGAATTTCTTCAGGACGAATAGCGCGCGGCGAATTCGGAAATGCGTTGCACCACAGCTTTCGGCGCGCTTATGCCGCGCGCCGCCGCCTTCTCCGCGGCCTCGGCCCGGGCACGCCCCGGCACATGCACGCCATAGCGCCGCCGCAACCGGTCGAGCTGGTCCTTCATCCGTTTCTCGAAGTCCGGATCGAGCAGCTTGGGCTCGACGGCGAGCACGAACAGGCCGGTCCCCGGACTGTCCTGCCCGCCGTCGAACCATGGCGCATCGAGCGACCAGTTGGCGCCCGACAGGCCGGCAGCCAGCACCTCGACCATCAGCGCGATGTTGGCGCCGCGCTGGCCGCCGAAGGCAAGCATGGCGCCTTTCATGGCGGCTGCCGGGTCCGTGGTTGGATTGCCGCTGGCGTCCAGTGCCCAGCCTTCGGGGATCTTCTTGCCGTCCTCGGCCGCCTTGCGGATGTTGACGAAGGCGGTGGCGCTCGACGACTGGTCGATGACCAGCGGCGCCCCGTCCGCGGCCGGTGCGGCAAAGGACATCGGGTTGGTGCAGTAGACCGGCTTGACCGAGCCCGAGCCGGCAAGCACGGCCGGGCCGTTGGTCGCGGCGAACGATACCAATCCCTGCGAGGCCAGCCGTCCGGTGAAATAGCCGAGCGCGCCGCACGTATAGGCATTCTTCTGCGAAAAGATGGCAACGCCGAACAGCCGCGCCGCCTTGGCGAGGTCATCGATCGTGCGGTCGAAACCGGTATGCGCCAGTCCGCCGCGGGCATCGGAGAGATAAACCGCGAGCGCTGGCCTGGTGATGACAGGATCGGCATTGCCGTCGATACGGCCGGCTTCCAGCGCTTCGAGATAATCAATGAAATGCGACAGCCCGACGGTCGATAGTCCTTCAGCCTCGGCCGCGACGATCGAGGCAGCCAGCGACTGCGCCGCCTCTTCGTTGGCGCCGGCGCCAAGTGCGGCCATCCGGCACAGCCCTGTCGCCTGGTCGAGACTGAGTTGCATGGTAGCTGCCCTGAATTCGCGACTTTAACAGCTTTAGCCTAGCTTGCTCGGGATCCGTGCCTCGAGCCGGCGGAAGCCGAACACCAGGATACCGGTGATGGACATATAGACCAACGCCAGAAGCAGCAAGGGTTCGTAGGTGACGAAGAGATCCTGGCGCACCCGCGAGGCTACGGCATAGATGTCGACCATGGTTATCGTTGCCACCAGCGGTGTTGCTTTCAGCTGGAGAACGGTTTCACCCGCCAGCGTCGGCAGCGCCCGGCTGATCGCCTGCGGGAGCCATATTCGCCCGAAGATTTTCCAACGGCTCATGCCGAAAGCGCGGGCCGCCTCGAGTTGGCCGTGCGGTACACCGGCGAAGGCGCCACGCATCACTTCACCTTCATAGCCGGCATACGAG
>NZ_JAMYKZ010000017.1:105000-124789 GCF_040317735.1 Mesorhizobium sp. M1399 | reverse complement strand
CGCCCGGGCGCGGGGCCCCCCCCTGGGGGGGGGGCCGCGCCCCCCCCCCCCCGCCGGGGGGGCCCGGGCGCGGCCCCCCCCCCCCCCCCCCGGGGGGGGGGGGGGGCCCCCCGCGGCCGGCATCCCCGCGCTGACCGCAGAGGTGGAGAGCGCATCGCTGGTGCTGGAGACGCCGGCGGCACGCCTTGTCGCCCGTGGCGAGGAACGGCCCCTTCTGCTCGACGAAGTCGAAGCGCTCCTGGCGTCGGGGGCGCTGGTGGTGGATGCATGCCGCAATGTCGTGCGGGTCGCAGACACCGTCATCTCGCTGGCGACCCGCCCGGTGCTGTTCGCTGTTGCCCGCGCGCTGGCCGAAGCCTGGCCGAGGGACGTGGCAAGATCGACGCTTATTGCGCGCGCTTTCCGCGGAAAGGACGCGGACGAATCACATCGCGCGCGGTTACGGGTCGAAATCGGGCGACTTCGCGCGGAGCTTCGGAGCTTGGCCGATGTGAGCGCGACGAAGCGGGGCTTTGCCCTGGCGCCACGCCGCGCCGGCGAGGTCGTCGTGCTGGCGCCGCCCGTCGAGGACGATCATGCCGCGGTGCTCGCCTTCCTCGCCGACGGCGAGTCGTGGTCGAGCTCGGCCTTGGCGATTGCGCTTGGAGCCAGTTCGCGTACCGTGCAGCGGGCGCTCGAGCAGCTCGCCCAGTCAGGCAAGGTGCAGTCGTTCGGCCGCGGGCGGGCGCGTCGCTGGATGACCCCGCCGGTACCGGGTTTCCCGACAATCTTGTTACTCCCCGGCCCGTTGCCGGGCTACTAGGGTGGTATTATGAAACGATCCTCAGCCGAAATCCTCCGTGAATATGGACCCTTTCCGGGTGTCGACCACGTCGACGGCGTCACCTTCGACGGTGAGCATGTCTGGTTTGCGTCAGGCGACAGATTGAACGCCTTCGATCCGGCGAGCGGCAAAGTAGTGCGCTCGATCGATGTCGCGGCACACGCCGGAACGGCCTTCGACGGCCAGCACCTCTATCAGATCGCCGAGGATCGCATCCACAAGATCGATCCGAAGAATGGCCAGGTGCTGGCGTCGATCCCGGCGCCCGGCAATGGCGGTGATTCCGGGCTCGCCTGGGCCGAAGGAACACTCTGGGTCGGGCAGCACCGGGGCCGAAAGATCCATCAGGTCGATCCCGAGACAGGGGCAATCCTTCGCACCATCGTTTCCAACCGCGTCGTCACCGGGGTCAGCTGGGTCGATGGCGAGCTGTGGCATGGCACCTGGGAGGGTGAGGAGAGCGATGTCCGGCGGATCGATCCTGAAACGGGAAAGGTCCTGGAGAAGCTCGATATGCCGCCGGGAACAGGCGTGTCGGGGCTCGAATCCGATGGCGGCGACCAGTTTTTCTGTGGCGGCGGAAACAGCGGCAAGATCAGAGCTGTCCGCCGGCCCAAACGAGGCTCCGCGGCCAGGATTTGAGTTTTCCACCTTCTCGGCCGGCCCTTTTGGCCGGTTTGGTTAGCCTAGGCTCGCGATCAATTTTTCGAGCAGGCGTGCCAGCATGACCTGCTCCGGGCGTATCAGGCCGGAAAGTATCTCGTGCTCGTTGGCAACGTGCGCGGCAACCGCCTCGTCGATCAAAGCGAGGCCCTTCCGGGTCAGTTGTACGACGATGCCGCGGCGATCGTCGGGATGCGGCCCGCGCTTGATCAGGCCGGATTTCTCAAGCCGATCGAGGCGGTTGGTCATCGCGCCCGACGTCACCATCGTCGCCTCGTACAGAGCGGTCGGCGTCAGCGCGTATGGCGGCCCGGAACGACGCAGCGTCGCCAGCACATCGAATTCTCCGGATTGCAGTCCGTAACTTGCAAACAGCGGCGCCAGCCGCTCCCGCGCGATCAACGAGGCAGCCTCGTTCAACCGTCCGAGCACGGCCATCGGCGAGACATCGAGATCCGGCCGTTCCTTTTTCCACTGCTCGATCGCTTTTGCTGCGCGATCCATGTCTCTCACCGTTATGTATCTTGACGTGAAGAATCTTTACCGTATCGTACCTCAGCTTGTGGTATCGGCCAAGTGCGAACAGGCGATGGGACGGCGATGAAATTTCTCTGGGACTCGGCGCTTGGCCTTCTGGTCGTCACCGGTGGACTGCTCGGCCTGACGCTGCCGTTCGGCAAGATCGCGACGGCGGCCGGCGTCCCCGCCATGGTCTGGGCCTTCGTCATCTCGCTTGGCGCCGGCGGCGTGCTTTTGTGCGCATTGCTGCTCAACGGGCAGCGCATGCGGCTTTCGCCGCACAGGCTGCGCTATTTCTTTGTCACCGCGGCCGTCTCCTACGCAATCCCCAATCTGCTGATGTTTTCAGCCATTCCGCATCTGGGCGCCGGCTACAGCGGCATCATGTTCACGCTGTCGCCGGTCGTCACGCTGGTGTTCTCGATGCTGCTCGGGGTCAGGCGCCCGACCATGCTGGGCATCGTCGGCATAGTCGTCGGTTTCGTGGGCGCAGTCATGGTGGCCGTGACGCGCGGGGAAGCGGGCCATCCGGCCGAATTTTTCTGGGTGGCGATGGGCCTGCTCATCCCGGTCAGCCTCGCCGCCGGCAACATCTACCGCACCGTCGACTGGCCTGAAGACACCGGCCCGATCGAGCTTGCCGTCGGCAGCCATCTGGCAGCAGCCTTGATGCTGCTTGCCGGCATTCTGATCCTGCTGGGCGGCAATGCATTCGGGTCGCTCGGCGGCGTGCCGCTGGTCGCTGCGGCACAGGCGGCATCAGCCTCGGCGATGTTCGCCTTCTTCTTCCGCCTGCAAGCGGTCGGCGGCCCGGTCTATCTCAGCCAGATCGGCTATGTGGCGGCGGCGGTCGGGCTGTTTGCCGGGACGCTCTTCCTCGGCGAGCGCTATCAGTTGCTGACCTGGGCCGGTGCGGTCATCATCACCGCCGGCGTGTTCATCACCACCAAGGCGCAAAGCCAGAAGACATATGGCCAGAAGGCGTAAGCTTCAGACGGATACCTTCTCCGCCAGCACCATGTAGTTGACATCCATGTCCTTCGACCGCTGCCAGCGGTCGGCGAGCGGGCTGTAGGTGACCCCGGTGCGGTCGATGACGGTCAGGCCGGCGCCGGCAAGCGCCTTTTCGAGTTCCTCGGGGCGCACCAGCTTGCCGAACTGGTGGGTGCCGCGGGGCAGCCAGCGCAGCACATATTCGGCGCCGATGATGGCCAGGCCCAGGGCCTTCAGCGTGCGGTTGATGGTGGCGACGAACATGATGCCGCCGGGCTTGACCATCTCGCCGCATTTGGCCAGGAACAGATCGACATCGGCGACATGCTCGACCACTTCCATGTTGAGGATGACGTCGAATTTTTCGCCGGCATCGGCCAGGTCTTCCGCGGTCATGGCGCGGTAGTCAACGCTCACGCCGACTTCCGCCGCATGCAGCTTGGCCACTTCGATGTTGGTGGCGGAGGCATCGGCGCCGACCACTTCGGCGCCAAGCCGCGCCATCGGCTCGCACAAAAGCCCGCCGCCGCAGCCTATGTCGAGGAAGCGCAGGCCTTCGAACGGCCGTGCCGCACGCGGATCACGGCCGAAGCGGGCCGCCACCTGGTCACGGATATAGGCAAGCCGGATCGGGTTGAACTTATGCAGCGGGCGGAACTTGCCGTTCGGGTTCCACCATTCGGCGGCAAGGGCGGAAAATCGTTCCACCTCTCCGGCATCGATCGTCGATCGTCGGGGCTCTGGCATGGCGTGGTCTCCTCGGACGCTAGGAAGTCGGGCGCAAGGCTGCGAATGTCAAGGCGCGAAATTCACCGCCGGCAGCGCGATGCGCGTGATGCCTGACAGCACCGCCTTTTGCCGGAGGCAATTGTGTCAGCACATGTCAGTTGATGGTGTCCCGGAAGGAAACACCAATGCCCTGGCGGACGAAGCAGAGACATGGTGATCGAAGGAGTGCACAACGATGCGAACGGTTGCTTCCATTCTTTGGCGCCGGCTTGACCAGGAAGGCCACGACGCTTGCCTGCTGTCGGAAGCGAGTTCCGGGTGGAACCTCAGGGGACACGCGCTTTTCGTCCAGGACGGCAAGCCGTGCAGCATCGCCTACGAGGTGGACTGCGATACCGGCTGGCATACGCGCTCGGCGCGTGCCGACGGCTTCCTCGGCACGCAAGAGCTGCATTATGGCATCGACCGGCTTACCGAGCGCCAATGGACGCTGAACGGCGAGCATCAAGCGGAAGCCGACGGTCTCATCGATGTCGATCTCGGCTTCACGCCTGCCACAAACCTTTTGGCGCTCCGCCGTTTTGCCCTCGATGTCGGCACGGCGACGCCCGCCCCGGCGGCCTATCTGACATTTCCCGACCTGAGGCTGACGCACCTGGAACAGACCTATCAGCGCGTCGATGCAGCACACTACGCCTATGCCGCGCCGCTGTTCGGCTACAACGAGATGCTGGAGGTCTCGCCGCTCGGTTTCGTCCTCGATTATCCGCGCCTGTGGAGAGCCACGGCACTGCAGGGCTGAAGCGAGCGGCATTTGCCAACAAGCAGTGCAGGCGTGACACTGCGCTCGTGTGTCGCCTGGCCGGCAGCGGCGGCATGCCTTGCGAAACCGCGATCATTTGGCTAAGGAGGCCGCGCATTGAGCGTCCGGCCCGGTCGGACGCATTTCCGCTTTTCGGCCCTCGGTCCGGCATTCAGTCAAAGGCATTTCGCTTCCATGGCGCGCATCGTGATGAAATTCGGCGGAACGTCCGTCGCCGACATCGCCCGCATCCGCAATGTGGCGCGTCACGTCAAACGCGAGGTCGATGCCGGCCATGAGGTCGCCGTCGTGGTCTCGGCGATGGCCGGCAAGACCAACGAGCTCGTGCATTGGACGCGCGAGGCCTCGCCGATGCACGATGCGCGCGAATATGACGCCGTCGTCGCGGCCGGCGAGCAGGTCACCGCCGGCTTGCTGGCGATCGCGCTGCAGAATATCGGCGTGCATGCCCGCTCCTGGCAAGGCTGGCAGATCCCGATCAAGACCGACAACGCGCATGGCGCGGCGCGCATTCTCGATATTGACGGCGCGTTCCTGATCAAGCGCTTCGGCGAAGGCCAGGTGGCGGTGGTGGCCGGTTTCCAGGGCATCGGGCCGGACAACCGGATCGCAACGCTCGGCCGCGGCGGTTCCGATACCAGCGCTGTCGCCATCGCGGCGGCGGTCAAGGCCGACCGCTGCGACATCTACACCGATGTCGACGGGGTCTACACGACCGATCCGCGCATCGAGCCGAAGGCGCGGCGGCTGGCCAAGATTTCCTTCGAGGAAATGCTCGAAATGGCCTCGCTGGGCGCCAAGGTCCTGCAGGTGCGCTCGGTCGAGCTTGCCATGGTGCACAGGGTGCGTACCTTTGTGCGGTCGTCCTTCGACGATCCCGATGCACCCGGAATGGGGGATTTGCTCAATCCGCCGGGAACGCTTATTTGCGACGAGGAAGAGATCGTGGAACAGCAGGTCGTCACCGGAATTGCCTATGCCAAGGACGAGGCGCAGATATCGCTGCGCCGCGTCGGCGACCGGCCGGGCGTCGCCGCCGGCATTTTCGGGCCGCTCGCCGAGGCCAACATCAACGTCGACATGATCGTCCAGAACATTTCCGAGGACGGCAAGTTCACCGATATGACCTTCACCGTGCCATCCGGCGACGTCGACAAGGCGCTTGCCGTGCTCGAACGGCTGAAGGCGACGATCGGCTACGATGTGGTGCAGTCGGAAGCCGGCATGTCAAAGGTCTCGGTCATCGGCATCGGCATGCGCAGCCATGCCGGCGTCGCCGCCACCGCCTTCAAGGCGCTGGCCGACAGGTCGATCAACATCCGCGCCATTACAACGTCCGAAATCAAGATTTCGATCCTGATCGACGGTCCCTATACGGAACTAGCAGTTCGCACTTTGCATTCCGTCTACGGTCTGGATAAGCAGTAGCAGATCGAAAGTCTTGGAGCGGCCTTTATGCGTTCAATTGGACGCACGGCGCTCTAATTGAGTTGTTGCGTTTGTGCCGCTGTGCAGGGCAACCTGCACCGGCTGAAATGCTATTGGAGAAGAAGCCGCGATGCGTGATTCGGCCAGTGGCCCGCGCGTTTTGCTGAAACGGCTCCGCGAGCTCATGCAAGAGCCGCTGGAGCCGCAGGAGCGGCTTGACCGGATCGTGCGCGACATCGCCTCCAACATGGTTGCCGAGGTCTGCTCGCTCTATGTGCTGCGCGCCGATTCGGTGCTCGAGCTCTACGCCACCGAAGGCCTGAACCCGAACGCCGTCCACCTGGCGCAGCTCAGGCTGGGTCAAGGCCTGGTCGGCACGATCGCGGCCTCGGCGCGGCCGCTCAACCTTTCCAATGCACAGGAGCATCCTGCCTTCGCCTACCTGCCGGAGACCGGGGAAGAAATCTACAATTCCTTCCTCGGCGTGCCGGTGCTGAGGGCAGGGCGGACGCTCGGCGTCCTGGTCGTGCAGAACAAGACCATGCGCCATTATCGAGACGACGAGGTCGAGGCGCTGGAAACGACGGCGATGGTGATCGCCGAGATGATCGCCACCGGCGATCTGGAGCGGCTGACGCGCCCCGGCCTCGAGCTCGATCTGCGTCGCCCGGTAAGCTTTACCGGCCTGTCCTTCAATGAAGGCGTCGGGCTCGGCCATGTGGTGCTGCACGAGCCGCGCATTGTCGTCACCAACCTGTTCAACGAGGACAGCGAGGAGGAGGTCAGGCGGCTCGACGCGTCCCTCGGCTCGCTCAGGCTCTCCATCGACGACATGCTGGAGCGCCGCGACGTCGCCTTCGAGGGCGAGCATCGCCAGGTGCTCGAAGCCTATCGCATGTTCGCCAACGACCGTGGCTGGGTACGCCGGCTGGAGGAGGCGATCCGCAACGGCCTGACGGCCGAAGCGGCGGTCGAAAAGGTGCAGAGCGACATGCGTGCCCGCATGCTGCACATGACCGATCCGTATCTGCGCGAACGGATGAGCGATTTCGACGATCTCGCCAACCGGTTGCTGCGGCAGCTTATGGGGCGCGGACCGGAGGACGTCGCGGCCTCGCTGCCCAAGGACGCCATTATCGTCGCCCGCTCGATGGGTGCTGCCGAGCTGCTTGACTATCCCAGAGACAAGCTGCGCGGACTGGTGCTGGAGGACGGCGCGGCGACCAGCCATGTCGTCATCGTGGCCCGTGCGATGGGCATACCGGTCGCCGGCCAGATGAAGGGCGCCGTTTCCATGGCGGAAAACGGCGATGCCATCATCGTCGACGGCGAGGAAGGCGCGATCCATCTGCGCCCGCAGCCCGACCTCGAGGCGGCCTATGCCGAGAAAGTGCGCTTCAGGGCGCGGCGGCAGGAGGTCTACCGCGAGCTGCGCAAGAAGCCGTCGGTGACCAAGGACGGTGTCCAGGTCGATCTTCTGATGAATGCCGGGCTGGCGGTCGACCTGCCGCAACTGGCCGAAGCTGGCGCGGCCGGCATCGGCCTGTTCCGCACCGAGCTGCAATTCATGGTCGCCGCGACTTTTCCGCGCGCCGAAGCGCAGGAGCGGCTCTATCGCGACGTGCTCGAGGCGGCGCGCGGCAAGCCGGTGACGTTCCGCACCATCGATATCGGCGGCGACAAGGTGCTGCCCTATTTCAAGGGGTCGATCCAGGAGGAGAACCCGGCGCTCGGCTGGCGCGCCATCCGCCTGACGCTCGACCGGCCCGGCCTGCTGCGCACCCAGATCCGCGCACTGCTCAAGGCGTGCGGCGGGCGCGAACTGAAGCTGATGCTGCCAATGGTGACGGAACTCGGCGAGATCGTGCAGGCGCGCGAGATCATCGATCGCGAGGTGCGGCATTTGTCGCGCTTTGCCCATCATTTGCCGACCAGCCTCAAGGTGGGCGCGATGCTGGAGGTGCCGTCGCTGCTGTTCCAGCTCGACGAGTTGATGAAGGCGGTCGATTTCGTCTCGGTCGGCTCGAACGATCTGTTCCAGTTCGTCATGGCGGTGGATCGCGGCAACACCCAATTGTCCGACCGCTTCGACCCGCTCTCGACGCCGTTCCTGCGTGTTTTGAAGAAAATTGCCGACGCCGGAGCGCGCAACCATACGCCGGTGACCCTGTGCGGCGAACTTGCCGGCAAGCCGATTTCGGCGATGGCGCTGATCGGCCTTGGCTACCGCTCGATCTCGATGTCGCCGGCTTCGATCGGCCCGGTCAAGGCGATGCTGACGGAACTGCCGCTCAGCGAACTGGAAGCGTTCTTCGACAACAATCTGATGGCGCCGGCGCAAGGCCTGCCGATGCGGGCGCTGCTGCAAGCCTTTGCCGACGACCGCTCCATACCGTTGTAGACTTCGCCATGATCAACCTGCCCCGCGACCGTATGGACCAAGTCGTCAAGCGTTTCGACATGCTCGAAGCGCAGATGTCGGCCGGGCCGGCGGCGGACGCCTATGTCAGGATGGCCTCCGAATATGCCGACATCCAGGAGATGGTGGCAAAGATCAGGGCGCTACGCGCCGCCGAGCGCGAACAGGCCGATCTGGAGGCGATGCTCGCCGACAAGGGCACCGACGCCGAGATGCGGGCCTTGGCCGAGGCCGATCTGCCAGGGGTCAAGCATCGCATCGAGGCGCTGCAGCAGGACATCCAAATCCTGCTGTTGCCAAGGGATGCCGCCGACGAAAAGAACGCCATTCTCGAAATCCGCGCCGGCACCGGCGGTGACGAGGCGGCACTTTTCGCCGGCGACCTATTTCGCATGTACGAGCGCTATGCCGCGGCGCATGGCTGGCGTTTCGAGACGGTGTCGGCCAGCGAGGGCGAGGTCGGCGGCTACAAGGAAATCATAGCCACCGTTTCGGGCAAGGGCGTCTTTGCGCATCTGAAATTCGAATCCGGCGTGCACCGCGTGCAGCGCGTGCCGACGACGGAGGCGGGCGGGCGCATCCATACCTCGGCGGCGACGGTCGCGGTGTTGCCGGAAGCGGAAGAGGTCGATATCGACATCAGGGCCGAAGACATCCGCATCGACACGATGCGCGCCTCGGGTTCCGGCGGCCAGCACGTCAACACCACCGATTCGGCCGTGCGCATCACCCATCTGCCGACCGGCATCATGGTGGTGCAGGCGGAAAAGTCGCAGCACCAGAACCGGGCGAAGGCCATGCAGATCCTGCGCGCCAGGCTCTACGACCTCGAGCGCAGCAAGGCGGACGAGGAACGCTCCGAATCGCGCAAGTCGCAGGTCGGCTCGGGCGACCGCTCGGAACGCATCCGCACCTATAATTTTCCGCAAGGGCGCGTCACCGATCATCGCATCAACCTGACGCTCTACAAGCTCGACCGGGTGATGATGGGTGAGCTTGACGAGATCATCGACGCGCTGATCGCCGATCACCAGTCGAAGCTGCTCGCCGATATCGGCCTCGATGGCTGACGGCCTGCCCGGCACGCTCGCCTCACTGTTGCGGGAGGCGCGAAACCGGCTTACCGCGGCCGGGATCGCGGATCCGGCGCTCGATGCCAGGCTGATCGTCGAGCATTTTTCCGGCACGACCCGCACGCAGGCCATCGCCGATCCCGAGCAAACCGTCGATGCGGGCGTGAGGACAGCGATCGATGCCGCCTTGCGACGGCGTATCGCCGGCGAGCCGGTGCACCGCATCCTCGGCTATCGCGAATTCTACGGCTTGCGCCTGTCGCTTTCGCCGCAAACGCTGGAACCCCGGCCGGATACCGAAACGCTGGTCGAGGCTATACTGCCCTTCGTCAAGACAATGGCGGCACGTGAAGGCGGCTGCCGCATCCTCGATCTCGGCACCGGCACCGGTGCCATCGCGCTGGCGCTGCTCAGCGCCGTTCCCGCCGCGACCGCCACCGGCGTCGACATTTCGCGAGAGGCGCTGGTCACGGCCATGCGTAATGCCGGGGAATTGGGGCTCGCCGACCGGTTCACGGCGCTCAAATCCGACTGGTTTGAAAAAGTTTCTGGCCGGTACCATGTAATTGTCGCAAACCCTCCCTATATACCCTCAGACGACATTGGAAATCTGCAGGACGAGGTCCGCGGTTTCGATCCACGCCAGGCCTTGGATGGCGGCGTGGACGGTCTGAGCCCCTACAGGAAGATCGCCGCAGGAGCGGCAGCCTATTTGGAACTCCAAGGCAGGATTGCGGTCGAGATCGGCCATACGCAGCACCAACAGGTTACGGGGATATTCTCCGCGGCCGGGTACTGTCCGGTCGGGGTGTTTCGTGATCTCGGCGGAAACGACAGAGTTCTTGTGTTCGAACGGTGGAAGCCGTGATGCAGTGCGAAAAAAGCGCTTGGCAATACCGGGGAATGCGGCTAGGGTCGCCTTAACCGGATGAGACGAAGCAGGCAGTGCTCTTAGCGATTCGGTTTTCCTTGGAAATAGCTGCCTTCTTGCGCAAACGACGCCCAAGCTTCGTGCGGGAATCGTCCGGCAAGTGAAGTAACCGGAACAGGATGGCACGTGGCGCCAACGCAATTGATGCGGGCGAACGCCGGTGAAGGAACGAAACGGCTGGCCGCATGAGCGCCTCCGTTCGTGAAGAGTTTTTCGAAAATTTCAAAGTGAAGAGAGTCTAATGAGGCCACAACAGCAAAACAGGCGCATGCGCGGTCGCAACAACAATGGCGGCGGCGGCAACAACAATAACAACAACAACAACCGTAAGGGGCCGAATCCCCTGACGCGCAACTATGAGAGCAACGGTCCGGACGTGAAGATCCGCGGATCGGCTCAGCAGATTGCCGAGAAGTACGCAACCCTTGCCCGTGACGCGCAAAGCTCCGGCGACCGGGTGATGGCGGAAAACTATCTCCAGCATGCAGAGCACTATAACCGCATCATCGCAGCCGCTCAGGCACAGATGCCGATCCAGAACGCGCAGCAGAATCGAGATGATTTCGACGATGACGGCGACGAGGATCGCGATGAGTTCGACAATGCCGGCAACAACAATGCCAACGAGGCCTCGGCTTCGGCCAATCACGGTGCCGGCCCGCAGCCGGTCATCGATGGCACGCCGGCCGAGCTGGCTCTGAACCAGGAAAACAGCCGCGACAATCGGGGCGGCCGCGACAACAATGGCGGACGCCACCGCGACCGTCGCCCCAATGGCGGTTACGGCCAGAACGGCCAGCGCGGCGAATATGGCGCGCGCGGCGAGCAGCAGGGTGGTCAGCGCGTCGAACAGCCACGGCGCGACGAGACGCCGGCGCAGGCAGAGCCCGTGCCGGCCGCTGAGCCGGTCTTTGTGAGCGAGCCCGCACCGCAATTCGAAAACCTTTCGCCGGCGGGTCTCGCCGCCCAGGCCGAGCTCAACGAAGCCGCGGCCGAAAACAGCCCGGCCCGCCGCCCCAGGCGTCCGCGTCGTCCGCGCCTCGATGTCGAACAGGCAAATGGCGGCAACGACAATGCCGGCCCTGACAGTTCCGGCCCTGACAGTGCCGAAACTGGCAATGTCGATGCGGCGCCGGCTGAAGACGCCGGCGGTCAACCTACTATTGCCGACGTCGAGAATTGATCGAAGAAACGTTCAGGCGATCTTAGCGCATCCTTTACCCTGGACGGCGGAGAGAAATCTCCGCCGTTTTTGTTTTGCGCGCTCGGAATATTATGCGTTCGCCAGTGTCGAGGCGTCTTGAGGGTCCGTGGTTTGCGTCCCATATCTTGCGTGAACAGGATCCGGCTCGAACGGGCGGGTCCGTCACCGCAATCTGATCCGGTGCCGCGAAGCGGGCCGGTGACGGAAGGAGACAGGCATGAATCTTGAAAAATATTCCGAGCGCGTGCGTGGCTTTATCCAGTCCGCGCAAACCATGGCGCTTTCCCGCAGCCACCAGCAATTCACCCCCGAGCATATTCTTAAGGTCCTTGTCGACGACGACGAGGGCCTGGCTGCGTCGCTGATCGAGCGCGCCGGCGGCAATGTCCGTGACGTCAAGCTCGGCGTCGAAACGGCACTGGAGGCAATGCCCAAGGTCGAGGGCGGCAATGGCCAGCTCTATTTGGCGCAGCCGCTGGCAAAGGTGTTCTCGACCGCCGAGGAACTGGCCAAGAAGGCCGGTGACAGCTTCGTTACCGTCGAACGGCTTTTGCAGGCGCTTGCCATGGAAAAGTCGGCCAAGACCGCCGACATCCTGTCCAAGGCGGGTGTCACGCCGCAGGCGCTGAACCAGGTCATCAACGACGTACGCAAAGGTCGCACCGCCGATTCGGCGAGCGCCGAGCAGGGCTACGACGCGCTGAAGAAATACGCGCGCGACCTGACGGCGGACGCCCGCGCGGGCAAGCTCGATCCGGTCATCGGCCGTGATGACGAAATTCGCCGCACCATCCAGGTGCTGTCGCGCCGCACCAAGAACAACCCGGTGCTGATCGGCGAACCCGGCGTCGGCAAGACGGCGATCGCCGAAGGGCTGGCGCTGCGCATCGTCAATGGCGATGTGCCGGAATCGCTCAAGGACAAGCAGCTGATGGCGCTCGACATGGGGTCGCTGATCGCCGGCGCCAAATACCGCGGCGAGTTCGAGGAGCGGCTGAAGGCGGTGCTTTCCGAAGTCACGTCTGCGGCCGGCGGCATCATCCTGTTCATCGACGAGATGCACACCCTGGTCGGCGCCGGCAAGGCGGATGGCGCCATGGATGCGTCGAACCTGCTGAAGCCGGCGCTGGCCCGCGGCGAGCTGCACTGCGTCGGCGCCACCACGCTCGACGAATACCGCAAGCATGTCGAGAAGGATGCGGCCCTTGCCCGCCGCTTCCAGCCGGTCTTCGTCAATGAGCCGACGGTCGAAGACACCGTCTCGATCCTGCGCGGCCTGAAAGAGAAATACGAGCAGCACCACAAAGTGCGCATCTCGGATTCGGCGCTGGTCGCGGCCGCTACGCTGTCAAACCGCTACATCGCCGACCGCTTCTTGCCGGACAAGGCGATCGATCTCGTCGACGAGGCCGCCTCGCGGCTCAGGATGCAGGTCGATTCGAAGCCCGAGGCGCTGGACGAGATCGATCGCCGCATCATGCAGCTCAAGATCGAGCGCGAGGCGCTCAAGGTCGAGAAGGACGATGCCTCGAAGGACCGGCTCGCCCGGCTTGAGAAGGAACTCTCGAACCTCGAGGAGGAATCGACCGAGCTGACCTCGAAGTGGCAGGCCGAGAAGCAGAAGCTCGGGCTTGCCGCCGACCTCAAGAAGCAGCTCGACGAGGCGCGCAACGAACTTGCCATTGCGCAGCGCAAGGGCGAATTCCAGCGCGCCGGCGAACTTGCCTATGGCAAGATCCCGGAACTCGAAAAGCAGCTGAAGCAGGCTGAAGCCAGGGATGGCAAGGCCGGCATGGTCGAGGAAGTGGTCGGCCCCGATCACGTCGCTCATATCGTGTCGCGCTGGACGGGGATCCCGGTCGACAAGATGCTGGAAGGCGAACGCGACAAGCTGTTGCGCATGGAAGACGAGGTCGGCAAGCGCGTCGTCGGCCAGGGTGAGGCGGTGCAGGCGGTGTCGAAAGCGGTGCGCCGTGCGCGCGCCGGCCTGCAGGACCCGAACCGGCCGCTCGGCTCGTTCATGTTCCTCGGACCGACGGGCGTCGGCAAGACCGAATTGACCAAGGCACTGGCCAGCTTCCTGTTCGACGACGAGAGCGCCATGGTGCGCATCGACATGTCGGAGTTCATGGAGAAGCACTCGGTCGCCCGGCTGATCGGCGCGCCCCCCGGCTATGTCGGGTATGAGGAAGGCGGCGCGCTGACCGAAGCGATCCGGCGGCGGCCCTATCAGGTCGTGCTGTTCGACGAGATCGAGAAGGCGCATCCGGACGTGTTCAACGTGCTGCTGCAGGTGCTCGACGACGGCCGGCTGACCGACGGGCAGGGCCGTACGGTCGACTTCCGCAACACGCTGATCATCATGACGTCCAACCTCGGCGCCGAATATCTGGTCAATCTCGGCGAGGACCAGGATGTCGACGTGGTGCGCGACGAGGTGATGAATGTGGTCAGGGCTTCGTTCCGGCCGGAATTCCTCAACCGCATCGACGAGGTGATCCTGTTCCACCGGCTGCGCCGGCAGGATATGGGCCGCATCGTCGAAATCCAGCTCAAGCGGCTGGAAAACCTGCTTGTCGACCGCAAGATCGCGCTTTCGCTCGATCAGGAGGCGATCGACTGGCTGGCGGCCAAGGGTTACGACCCGGCCTATGGCGCGCGGCCGCTGAAGCGGGTAATGCAGAAGGAATTGCAGGATCCGCTGGCGGAAAAGATCCTGCTCGGCGAGATCCTCGACGGCTCGACCGTCAAGGTCACCGCCGGGTCCGACCGGCTGAACTTCCGCTCGAAGCCGGCGGTCGTGGCAACCGAGGCGGCCGCCTGACTTCAAGCCAAAGCCTGTTCCATCCCGATGGAATCGGGATGGGCTCCTCTCTTCTTTTTTGACCATGATCTCATGGTCTACCATCATTGGCGGGGCGCAGATGACGCTGGACGATTATAACAGCTTCTGCGCCTCGCTGCCTTCGACGACCCATGTCGTGCAGTGGGGCGGCGCCCATGTCTGGAAAGTCGGCGGCAAGGTGTTTGCAATCGGCGGCTGGAGTGAAGGCAAAGAGCCGTTCGTCACCTTCAAATGCTCCGATATCGCCTATGACGTGCTGAGGGAACAGCCGGGCCTTCGGCCGGCACCCTATCTCGCCTCGCGCGGCATGAAATGGATCCAGCGCCAGACAGGCGAAAGCATGGATGATGAGGCGTTGAAGGATAATCTACGCGAAAGCCACCGTCTCGTCGCGCTGAAGCTGACGAAGCAGGCGCGCAAGGAATTGGGACTTGCTGCCGGTTAATCGGTCAGAAATCCGCCATCTTCATGCCCGGTTCATATTGGAACCTTATCGTACGCAAGTGATTTGCTGGCGAAGGGGTTCGCGACCACATCGGCCCGAAATCGAGTTTGATTTTCGCAAAGCACGATGCGGAGATTTAAAGCGTTAGAGTGTCCTTAAGCCCCAAAAGGACGCGCGGCGCTCTTGAGAGACAATGCCGGCGGCGGCAGTTACGGACCGGAGAATTTTGGCCACCATGTTGCGCACCATCTTCACCCTTTCAGCGCTTGCTGCCGGGCTGCTGGCTTCGAATACGATGGCATCGCCGATAGTGGATACTGCGCCACGGGTGGGTCGTGCTGCCGATGACGGCGGCATTCTTGTCGCCCAGAACGGCAATCTCGACATCTATTACGACGCCAGGGGAAACCGCGTCATCGTCGATGCGGAGACCGGCAAGGTTATCGCCATCCAGCCGCCGCAGACCAGGCTCGATCGCCGTGCCTTGCGCCGCGAGCGCCTGCGCAATCTCGGACCGGTCGAAGACGACCGCTATTATCTTGACGACACGGAGGACACGGCGCGGTTCCGCCGCAGGCAATTGGAAGACGAAGGCAGGGTCATCGTGCCGCCGGCTGACGAGTACGACCCCTATGGCGACAATTCGGCAGAAGTCTTCCCCGAAGCGCCGCGGGATGACGGCGGCTATAACAACAATTTTCCGGAGGCAGCGCAGCCGGTGAAGCCGCGCACCATTGAGCGCCAGCCGCTCAATGAGGCTTCGATCGAGCCGGTCGAACCGACAGTGCCGGGCGAGCAGGCGGCCTTGCCGCCAAACACCGCCTTGCCGCCAAGCACTGGCGGCAAAACCGCGGTCGACCCGTCGTTATCGCTTGGCGCCCGCCAGGACGTGGCGGCGCTGCAGGTGCTGCTCGACCGTGCCGGTTCTTCGCCAGGCGTCATCGACGGACGCTTCGGCTCGAATGTCGACAAGGCGCTTGCCGCCTATAACGAGATCACCGGCAGCAATCTGAAATCGACCGACGCGATCGGCATCCAGGCCGCCCTGGCGCAATCCGGTGGCGATGCCTTCGCCTCCTATACGATCACGCCCGAGGATGCGGCCGGCCCCTATGTCGCCTCGATACCGGAGGACTACAGCCAAAAGGCCCAGCTCGACCGCATGGGCTACACGTCGGTGCCCGAGGCGCTGGCCGAGCGCTTCCATATGGATGAAAACTATCTAAAGTCGCTCAATCCGGACGCCAATTTCAGCCGCCCCGGCACCATCATCAAGGTCGCCAATTTCGGCAGGCTGGTGGCGACGCCGGTGGCGCGCATCATCGCCGACAAGGCCAACAAGCAGGTCCGCGCTTATGATGCGGCGGGCAAGCTGGTCGCGGCCTATCCGGCGACCATCGGCTCGTCGGACACGCCGTCGCCGTCCGGCACGCATACGGTGTCGCGTGTCGCATTGGACCCGAATTACACCTACAATCCGAACATCAATTTCAAGCAGGGCGAAAACGACCGGATCCTGACCATCCCGCCGGGGCCGAACGGCCCGGTCGGCTCGGTCTGGATTGCGCTGGACAAGCCGACCTACGGCATTCACGGCACCCCGGATCCGTCCAAGATCGGCAAGACCGAAAGCCATGGCTGCGTGCGGCTGACCAATTGGGACGCGCGCGAGCTGGCCAAGATCGTGTCGCCCGGCGTCACGGTGGAGTTCGTCGACTGAGTTGAGCGTTTTTGCTCCACTCACCCGATGATCTTGCGCAGCAATGGCGCGCGTAGCGCCGCCGCATAGGTCAGCTGCACCACCAGGATGAAGCCGACGCTGAGCAGCGGGCTGACCAGGCAGAGTGCAGCGCCGATCGCCCACAGGATCTGCGCCTTGACGATGCGCAGATAGACCGTTCGGGTGGTCTCCGCGTCGACGCCTTCGGCAAGGAAGCCGTTTTTGTCCGCATAGCGCCAACTGGCGAGTAGCGTCAGGCCCAGCATCAAAAGATTGAGCCAGTAAACGAGCACGGCGGTTCTGAATTCGAGGAAGTCGGCCAAAAGATCGGTCGAGAATGGCAGCAAGGCGACGAACCCCAGGAAACAAAGGTTCAGCGTGGCAAGCCGCCTGTCGGACTTCGCGACCAGCCCGTGCTGCGCCTGCTGGCCGAACCAGAAGATGGTCAGCGTCAGGAAGCTGAGCGCATAGGTCAGAAAACGCGGCGCCAGTGCTGTGACCGCGGCGATCAACTCGTTTTCGGAATGCACCGTTTCATGCGCTGGCACCCTGATCTCGAGAACGATCAGGGTGAGCGCGATGGCGAACACGCCGTCGGTGATGCCGACGACGCGCCCACGTCCTTCCGCCGAGGGTTCGAGCGGTCGTTTCATGCGGGTATTTTCCCCCTTGCCAGTCGCGCTGCAAGAAGCTTAGCACGGCATCGGCCGTTTGCACCCGCACTGGCGTGGTCCTGCCTGCATGGCCAGGTTCGGGCTGGTTTCAACGAGAACAGCCTGCTGGCCGGTTGTCGCTGGCCCCCCGGCGGTCTAGGTAAGGCAGCATGCACACGCCAACCAAAGTCGGTACCGGCGCCGTTCCCCTGACCGGCTCACTTCCGTCCGATACGTTTTGCCCGCAGGCGCAGCGGCGGTTCGTGCTGATCGCGGCGATCCTGGCTTCCGCACTCGGCTTTATCGACGGATCGGTCCTGGCTATTGCGACGCCGGCGATCCGCGTCGACCTCGGCGCCAGCCTCGCCGAGGCGCAATGGATTTCCAATGCCTATGCATTGACGCTTTCAGCCCTCATTCTCGTCGGCGGCGCCGCTGGCGATCGCTTCGGCCTGCGCCACTCCTTCGTCGCCGGCATCGTCCTGTTCATCGCCGCCTCGCTTGCCTGCGCGTTGGCGCCTAACCCGGCGGTGCTTATTGCGTTTCGGGCTATCCAGGGTGTTGGAGCGGCCGTCATGGTGCCGGGCAGCCTGGCCATTATCGCCAAAGCCTATCCGAAAAAGGAACGCGGCCGGGCGATCGGCATCTGGGCGGCGGCATCAGCGCTGACGATGGCGCTCGGTCCGGTGCTGGGCGGCTTCGTGCTGTCGGCCTTCGGCGACGGCATCTGGCGGGCGATCTTCGCCATCAACCTGCCGCTCGGTCTTATCTCGATCTATCTTCTGCTGGCCAAGGTTCCCGCCGACGCGCCGGCGGAAAAGCGCAGCCTCGATCTCGGCGGCGCAGCACTCGCCATATCGGCGTTCGGAGCGCTCGCTTACGGCCTGACCTCGATGAGCGGTGACGGGGAGGGGCTGATGTCCGGCCCGAGTATTGCCGCCGGCGCAGTTTTGCTCGTCGTGTTCATAGTCTTCGAACGCCAGCGGCGCGAGCCGATGATCGACCTATCGCTGTTTCGGATTGGGGCGTTTGCGGGCGCCAATGTGGCGACCTTCTTCCTTTATTTCGCGCTGTCGGCCAATCTGTTCTATCTGCCGATGCTCATGATCGCCGGATGGGGGCTGAGCACGGCCGAGGTCGGCTTCATCTTCCTGCCGCTGTCGGCATTGATCGCGCTGCTGTCCGGGCCGGTCGGCCAGTGGTCCGACCGCATCGGGCCTCGCTTTCCGATCGCCAGCGGCAGTCTGGTGGTGGCTGTTGCCTTTGCCGGGCTTGCCTTGCTGGCCTATTGGGGCATCCACAATTTCTGGTTGGGGGTGTTCCCGCTGATGGCGCTGATGGGGTTCGGCATGGCGCTGGTGGTGTCGCCGCTCTCGACCGCCATCATGACGGCGGTCGAGGACAAGGATACGGGTGCGGCCTCGGGCATCAACAACGCCGTCTCGCGCATCGGCGGCCTGATTGCCGTGGCGGCGATGGGATCGCTGGCGGCCTGGGTCTACGCTGCCGTGCTCGGCACCGGTGCCGGCATTCCGGGTTTCGGCGAACCGGCGCCCGCCGGCCTGGCGCCCGGTCTCGATGCGGCACGGCTTGCCGCCAGCGACGCGGCATTCGCGGCCGTTGCCGCAGTGACCGCGCTGCTTTGCCTGCTTTCGGCAATCACCGCCTGGATGACGGTTTCCGGCGAGCGGCTGCCATGGGCGCGCGACACGGCGAATCAGCAGGGCTGACGACGAAAACGTCGGCTCAGCCTTCGATCTTGGCGCTCGCTACCTTCAGCTGATTGCTGTCTTCCTGCTTGAGCAGGTCGTCGATGCGTTCGCGCTCGCGCTTGAAGGCGACGAGGTCGTCGCCTTTCAGCGTTTTGCCGACCGGCAGGCGGACGCGCATCGAATCGACCTTGGTGCCGTTGACGATCAGTTCGTAATGAAGATGCGGACCGGTGGAGAGGCCGGTTGAGCCGAGATAGCCGATAACCTGACCTTGGCGAACGCGAACACCCGGCTCAATGCCCTTGGCAAAGGCGCTCTGGTGATTGTAGGACGTCTCGTAACCATTGGCGTGCCGCAGGATGATCTGCTTGCCATAGCCGCCAGCCCAGCCGGCCTTTTCGACGACGCCGTTGCCCGCGGCAATTATCGGCGAGCCCACCGGAGCTGCCCAGTCGGTGCCGGTATGCATTTTCACATACCCCAAAATGGGGTGGCGCCTGGCACCGAACCCCGACGTAAACCTGCCATTGGGCAAGGGATTGCGAAGCAGAAACTGCTGGGCGCTGCTGCCGTTTTCGTCGAAATAGTCGGTGCTGCCGTCCTGCATCTGGAAACGGTAGAAATTTCGCGTCGTGCCGCCGAAAGTCGCGGAGACGTAAAGCAGCTCGGATTCGTCGGACGCCTGGTCGTCGCCATCGGGCTGCGAGAACAGCACCTCGATGCGATCCGTGGGACTGAGGCGCGACTGGAAATCGACACCGGATGCCAGCAACTTGATCAGCCGCTGCGTCATCGCCTTGGACATGCCG
>NZ_JAMYKZ010000017.1:0-100000 GCF_040317735.1 Mesorhizobium sp. M1399 | reverse complement strand
AGGCCAATCAAACTCGGAAATAGCTGGTTCTCCGCGAAATCTATTTAGGTAGAGCGTCGACCGAATACCCCAGGGGGTAGAGCACTGGATGGGCTAGGGGTCCTCACCGGATTACCAAACCTAACCAAACTCCGAATACCTGGGAGTAATAGTCGGCAGACACACGGCGGGTGCTAACGTCCGTCGTGAAAAGGGAAACAACCCTGACCTACAGCTAAGGTCCCCAAGTTATGGCTAAGTGGGAAAGGATGTGAGGATCCCAAAACAACCAGGATGTTGGCTTAGAAGCAGCCATCATTTAAAGAAAGCGTAACAGCTCACTGGTCTAAATAAGGGTCTTTGCGCCGAAAATGTAACGGGGCTAAAGCCATACACCGAAGCTTAGGGTTTGCAGCAATGCAAGCGGTAGCGGAGCGTTCTGTAAGCTGATGAAGCCATACCCGTGAGGGATGGTGGAGGTATCAGAAGTGCGAATGCTGACATGAGTAACGTAAGGGGAGTGAGAGACTCCCCCGCCGAAAGTCCAAGGGTTCCTGCTTAAAGCTAATCTGAGCAGGGTTAGCCGGCCCCTAAGTCGAGGCAGAAATGCGTAGACGATGGGAACCACGTTAATATTCGTGGGCCTGGAGGAAGTGACGGATCATTGAGGTAGTCCAATCTTATCGGATTGAAAGGGCTGCTGCGTGGTTCCAGGAAATAGCTCCTCCTTATAGACCGTACCCGAAACCGACACTGGTGGACTGGTAGAGTATACCAAGGCGCTTGAGAGAACTATGCTGAAGGAACTCGGCAAATTGCACGCGTAACTTCGGAAGAAGCGTGACCCTTTCATGCGCAAGCATGGGAGGGTGGCACAGACCAGGGGGTAGCGACTGTTTATCAAAAACACAGGGCTCTGCGAAGTCGCAAGACGACGTATAGGGTCTGACGCCTGCCCGGTGCTGGAAGGTTAAGAGGAGGGGTGCAAGCTCTGAATCGAAGCCCCAGTAAACGGCGGCCGTAACTATAACGGTCCTAAGGTAGCGAAATTCCTTGTCGGGTAAGTTCCGACCTGCACGAATGGCGTAACGACTTCCCCGCTGTCTCCAGCATAGACTCAGTGAAATTGAATTCCCCGTGAAGATGCGGGGTTCCTGCGGTTAGACGGAAAGACCCCGTGCACCTTTACTATAGCTTTACATTGGCATTCGTAGTGGCATGTGTAGGATAGGTGGTAGGCTTTGAAACCTGGGCGCCAGCTCAGGTGGAGCCACCCTTGAAATACCACCCTTATCACTATGGATGTCTAACCGCGGCCCGTTATCCGGGTCCGGGACAATGTATGGTGGGTAGTTTGACTGGGGCGGTCGCCTCCTAAAGAGTAACGGAGGCGCGCGATGGTGGGCTCAGAACGGTCGGAAATCGTTCGCTGAGTGCAATGGCATAAGCCTGCCTGACTGCGAGACTGACAAGTCGAGCAGAGACGAAAGTCGGTCATAGTGATCCGGTGGTCCCGCGTGGAAGGGCCATCGCTCAACGGATAAAAGGTACGCCGGGGATAACAGGCTGATGACCCCCAAGAGTCCATATCGACGGGGTTGTTTGGCACCTCGATGTCGACTCATCGCATCCTGGGGCTGGAGCAGGTCCCAAGGGTATGGCTGTTCGCCATTTAAAGCGGTACGTGAGTTGGGTTCAGAACGTCGTGAGACAGTTCGGTCCCTATCTGCCGTGGGTGTAGGAATATTGAAAGGATCTGTCCCTAGTACGAGAGGACCGGGATGGACGGATCTCTGGTGGACCTGTTGTGGCGCCAGCCGCATAGCAGGGTAGCTATATCCGGACGGGATAACCGCTGAAGGCATCTAAGCGGGAAACCCACCTTAAAACGAGTATTCCCTGAGAACCGTGGAAGACGACCACGTTGATAGGCCGGGTGTGGAAGAGCGGCAACGCTTGAAGCTTACCGGTACTAATAGTTCGATCGGCTTGATCGTTCTCATTCCTAATGCCCATTTCTGGCGACAATCCTTGGATTGCGCCGAGATGGATGGCACAGAAAACAGCTTCTCGAGCAACGTGCGTTTTGCCGACCTGGTGGTTATGGCGGAGCGGCTGCACCCGATCCCATTCCGAACTCGGCCGTGAAACGCTCCAGCGCTGATGGTACTTCGTCTCAAGACGCGGGAGAGTAGGTCGCTGCCAGGTCTGCCAAGCGCACGTTGTTTAATCTTCTCCTTACGAACAGGCCCGCCAACGGGACTCCGGGCCGCGCAAGCGGCCCTTTCATTTGGCGGAAGCTTGAATTCAGTGAGCCAAGGCTTACTTCTAGGGTTGACGCGGGGTGGAGCAGCGCCCCGTCCGCCCACAAGGCGAAGGCCTTGAGGACGGACAAAACAAAAAAGCCCGGGCTGCCCGGCCGGCGTTCGCCGTGAAGTTGACGCGGGGTGGAGCAGCCCGGTAGCTCGTCAGGCTCATAACCTGAAGGTCACAGGTTCAAATCCTGTCCCCGCAACCAAAGTACGAAAACGGCCCGCCTTGTGCGGGCCGTTTTCGTATGCACTGAAGTGCCGCGACAGGACACTTAGCATTCCGCAGCCAATCTTTCGCGTATGTGTTCCGATCCACCTCTCATACGTCGGGCGAATGGCCGATCGGGATTTACGACGCGCCAAAAGGGCGCGCTGCCGTCTTGACTGATATGCACCAAGTGCCGCCGCACAGTCACTGGGCAGCAGGCGTCTGCTCCGTATTTTGCCGCGAGCTTACGTCGTAACTCTGCAAGGTCCGACAAGTGGCCAGGTCGCGCAGCCCGGAGCTCGTCTGCGACCATGTTCTCCGTTGGGATCAGCATGCTCTGCGTAAGGTTTTTGCCTTTGAGTCGCGTTCTGACCACCGGCAATTCGCTCATAATTCACCTCCAGGAACTCCCCTACTGAAGACGAATAAGAATGCCGCAATCCGACAAAATCTCGGATTGATTTGATTGCCGTGGCTCGAGGCCACAGCCGTGAACCCACAAAGACGCCTCCGGCCGGCACCAATTCCTTGCAATGCACACATCAAAACCCCCGCTTGCCTTATGGCGCCGGTTACGAAACGGAACTTTACGTCTTCGCCGACATGGCTCGAACTGCAGCTCTAGCCGGCATCCCGGTTGGTCAAGGCGATGTGGCAGCAGCCGGAACCGTGGCCCGGCGTCCAGGTGACGTTGTCGAAGCGCACTCCGGTGGCCTCGAACAGGCCGCGGTCGAAGGCGCCGGCGATGCGGCAGAGCGTGGCGAGCTTCTTGTCGCCAACGCCAGCTTCGACCCAAGCGTCCTTCAGCGGACAGCGCTTGACCTTGAAGGCGATGCGGCCTTGGCCGCGTTCGACGTCGGTCGGATACATGCGGCCGCCATCCGGGCTGACGGCGAGGAACGCCTCGCCGATCGCCGTTGCGTCGTTCGGGCCGAAATCGGCGAAGGCCGACGCCGCAACCTCCTTGCCGCGCCGTTCGATGGTGCGGATCATGATAGCCTCAGCCTTTTCCGCGCCAACTTCCGCGGTTAGCTCGTCGAGCAACAGACGATAGAGATCGGCGCGGTTACGGAAGGCGGAATCGAGTTCGCGCGACAGTTTTTCGGCTCGGGCTTCGACGTCGGTCATGATGCGTCCTGTTCGATCCTTGACAGTCTTGGCGCTGCCGCCACCAGCGCCTTGCCGATCGCGGATTGCGGCGCGTCGATAACGGTACGGGCATCGCCGCTCTCGGCAATGCGCCCGGCGTCCAAAATGGCGACGCGGTGGGCGATGGCACGGACGACACCGAGATCGTGCGAAATGAACAGATAGGCGATGCGCTCCTCGCGTTGAAGGTCGAGCAGCAGCCGCAGGATCTGCGCGCGCACCGAAACGTCGAGCGCCGACACGGCCTCGTCGAGCACGACCAGCGACGGTTTTGTGGCGATGGCGCGGGCGATGGCGACTCGTTGGCGTTGGCCGCCGGAGATTTCGTGAATGGCGCGGCCGGCGAGACCGGGGCTGAGGCCGACGCGCTCCAGCAGAGTGGCAATACGGCGCGGGCGCTCGGCACGAGAGGCAATGTGATGGATGCGCAAGGGGTCGTCGAGCACACGCGCCACCGTGGCGCGCGGGTTCAAGGCGGCGAGCGGATCCTGAAACACCATCTGCAGACGAGCGCGCCGGTGGCGCAAGGCAGCGCCGTTCATTGACAGGAAGTCGCTGCCTTCAAATTCGATATGGCCGGCGTCGGGTTCGATGAGCCGCAGCATCAGCCGGGCTATCGTCGACTTGCCGCTGCCTGAAGGTCCGGCCAGCGCCAGCGTCTCGCCAGCTTCGATGTGGAAGGAAACGTTATCTGCCGCGGCAATGATCTTGCCGCCGCGAGGGTATCGTTTGGTCAGGCCGGAAACGGCGAGCAGAGGACTGGTCATGTTCGCTGCAACAGCGGCTCGGCGTCGAGGCCGAGATGAGCGTCAAGCAGCGCCCGAGTGTAAGTGTGCCGCGGCGCACTGACGACCTGCGCCGTCGCACCGAGTTCGATCAATTCGCCATTCCGGAACACGGCGATGCGCCCCGCCAGCTCAGCGGCCAGCGCGATGTCGTGGCTGACGAACAACAGCGTCATGCCGTCCTCGGCCACCAATTGCCGAATTAGCGCGACGATCTCGGCCTGCACGATGGTGTCCAGCGCGCTGGTCGCCTCATCGGCGATCAGCAGTTTCGGGCCGGACGCGATTGCCGCGGCGATGGCGACGCGCTGCTTCTGGCCGCCGGAAAGCTGGTGTGGAAAGGCATGCATAGCCGCATTGGGGTCGGGCAGACGGACCCGTTCAAGCAAGTTTTGGGCCTTCGCGTAGGCTTGCGGCCAATTGAGGCCGAGGTGGGTGTAGGCGACCTCGGCGATCTGCTTGCCAATTGGCATCACCGGGTCAAGGCTCGCCGATGGATCCTGGAAGATGAAGCCGATGTCACGGCCGCCGATTGAAGCATGGTCGCGAAGACTTGCAGGCTGACGTCCCGTCGCACCCCCCTCTGTCCTGCCGGACATGTCCGGCAGGACAGAGGGGGGTGTCTTGGCACCAGACATTGGCGGCGGGCGCAAGAGCCAATCGATGCGGCCTTCGATCCTGGCAGAACCCGGCAGCAGCCCGGCAATGGCAAGCGCCAGCGTGCTCTTGCCCGAACCGCTCTCGCCGATGATGGCAAAGCGCTCGCCGGCGGGAATGTCGAGGCTGACACTCTTTAGTGCCGTCACCTCGGAGCCATCGCGGCGATAGGTCACCGTCAGATTGCGGATCGAAAGCAGCGCCGTCACGACAGGCCCCTCCTCACCGCCGTCGTCTCGACGACGCCTTCGCCGGCGAGATACACACCTAGCACCGTGAGCACGAGTGCTATTCCCGGAACGATCGACAGGAACGGCGCGGTGCGCAGCACGGCACGGCCTTCGGCGATCATGCCGCCCCAGGTAACGCGGTTGGGGTCGCCGAGGCCGAGAAAGGACAATGCCGCTTCGGTGAGAATCGCCGCGGCGACGATCACCGACGACAATGCCAGTACCGGCGGCAATGCGTTGGGCAGCACCTCGCGAAAGGCGATCTCCAGCGGATGCATGCCGATGACGCGGGCGCCCGCTACAAAATCGCGCTCGCGGATCGACAGCACTTCGGCTCGCGCCACGCGTGCCGGTCCGGTCCAGGCGCCCAGTGCGATCGCCGCGACGACGACGCCGAGCGACGGCCCGACGATGCTGACGAAAGCCAAAGCCAGCAGAAAAGCTGGCACGGTCTGGAAAGCGTCGGTGATGCGCATCAGCACTTCGTCGATAAGGCCGCCGGCAAAGCCGGCCAGCGTGCCGATCACTGCGCCGACGGCAAGGGCGGCGGCGGCGGCCGCCAGGCCGACCGCCAGCGAGGTGCGGGCGCCGTGGAAAAGCTCGGCCAGCATGTCACGGCCGAGGCGGTCGGTGCCTAGTGGTAGCGACCAGTCCTGGAACGGTGGCAGCAATGCCGGCCCGGCAATGGCCTGCGGATCGCCGGGAAAGAACAAAGGTGCGGCAAGCGCCACGGCAAACAGCGCCGCCAGGATGACAATGCCGGCGATCGCTTCCGGCGTCCGGAGAAAACGGCGAAGCGGGTTCACGCGCCGGCCTCATTGGCTCCGACGCGCGGATCGAGGACGGCGTAGGCGATGTCGACGAGAAGGTTGATGATGACGACCAGAACGGCGCTGACGAGAATGATGCCGAGCAGCAACGGCGTGTCGCGTGCCGCCACCGCTTCCTGCGCCAATCGGCCAAGGCCTGGCACCGAAAAGACGCTTTCGATGACGACGCTGCCGCCCAGCATTTGCGCGGACTGCAGGCCAAGCATGGTGACCAGCGGCAACAGCGCGTTGCGGGCGACATGGGCGAGCACGACGCGACGGCGGGAAAGTCCCCTGGCGCGAGCGGCGAGGACAAAATCCTGCCGCCAGACCTCGGCCATGCCGGCGCGCATCATGCGCAGATAGAGCGCGAGATAAATGAAGCCGAGCGCGGAGACCGGCAGGACGAGATGGCGGGCGATGTCGCCAGCGCGATCAAGGCCGGTCCTGGCCGAGGCGATGCTCTCGATGCTGCCGATCGGAAACCAGCGCAGGTCGACGGCAAAGACGATGATCAGCACCAGCCCGAGCCAGAAGCCCGGTATGGCATAGACCGCCAGCGAGCCGATAGACAGGAAGCGATCACGGACGCTGCCGGGTCTGGCGCCGGCATAGATGCCGAGCACCGAGCCGAGTCCGAAGGAGAGCGCGGTGGCGCTGCCCATCAACAGCAGCGTGTTGGGCAGGCGCTCGGTGATGACATCGCGGATCGGCCGTGAAAAGGTGACGGACTGGCCAAGGTCGAGATGCAGCAGCGCCCAAAGGTAATTGGCCAGCCGCGTCAGCTCAGATTGGTCGAGCCCCCAGCGGTGACGCAACAGCTCGATCATGCCGGCGTCGCCGCCGGTCGAGACGATGTAGGCATCGACCGCATCGCCGGGAGCGGCTTCGAGCAACAGGAAGGTGCCGATGACGACAATCAGCAACACGAAGATGCTGCCGACGAGGCGACGGCGAAGGAGGGTGAGGGCGCGGCTCATGGCGGCGCCGGGTGCTTGGCGCAGTGGCAATTAGGAGATGCGGTGTTTCTTCCCACCCCCCTCTGTCCTGCCGGACATCTCCCCCGCAAGGGGGGAGATCGGATGTCATTAGCGATTTCGCCAATCTTCAACGCAGCAGGCAAATAAGCCGACGTTGCGGCCAGCCAATCTCCCCCTTTGCGGGGGAGATGTCCGGCAGGACAGAGGGGGGTGTGAAGGAACTCGGTATTTGACCAAGTTTCCACACGGATTTCGGCGCGAATTTTCATCCGCCAGAATGTGTCACGATTCTAAATAGGTGTCCGCCCAGTTCGACACCGCCCAGCGCGGGGTGTTGGCGATGTTCTTGACCGTATCGCGGGCGACGCTGATGAAACTCCATTCGGCGACGTTGATCAGTGGCAGGTCGGCGGCAACTTTTCTCTGGAACTCCTTGTAGAGTTCGGTGCGGGCGGCGGTGTCAAGCGTCTCCGATGCCTTGGCGATCAGAGCGTCGAGATCGGCGTTCTTGTAGCCGCCCTGGTTGGAGAAAGGCACCCCGTCGGGAATGCCGCTCTGCACCAGGATGGTGGTCGAGATCGCCGGATCGCCGCGGAACACCGGCGGCCCGACCGCAAGGTCGAAGGCGTGGTCGGTGTAAACCGCCTTGATATGCGCGGCAGAGTCGTTGTTGACCAGCTGGGCGTCGATGCCGATGGCGGCGAGCGCCTGACGAAGATAGTCGCCGAACTGCTTGGTCTCGTTGAAATAGGGCGCCGGCAGCAGTTTCAGCGAAAAGCGCTTGCCATCATCGCCTCGGCTGTAGCCGGCCTCGTCGAGCAAGGCGTTGGCCTTGGCGACGTCGAAAGCATAGGTCGGCACGTCGGCGGTGTAGAATTGCGGGTCGTTTTTCGGCACCGGGCCAGTGGCGGTGGCGGCATAGCCGAGAAACACCGTCTTGACGACGAAATCCTTGTCGATAGCGTGAGCGATCGCCTGGCGCACTTTCAGGTCGGCCAGCTCCTTGCGGCGATGGTTGATCTCGACGACCAGTTGGTAAGTCAGCCCTTCGTATCCTTTGGTGATCACCTTGAGGCCGGGCACTTTGGAGATGCGGTCGAGATCGGCCAGGGGCACGGCGGAGAAGGCGGCGAGCTGGATCTCTTCGGCCTCGAGCGCGCTGGCCGCCGACGTGCGGTCCGGCAGCACCTGATAGATGATCTCATCGAGATAGGGCTCGTCCTTGCCCCAATAGTCGGTGTTCTTCTCCAGCCGGTAATATTCGCCGGGCTTGTATTCGGCAAATTTGAACGGTCCGGTGCCGACCGGGGCGTTGTTGGCCGGGTTGTCCTCGATCTTTCCGGTCTCGTAGATGTGCTTGGGCACCACGCTGCTCAGCGCCGGCAACGCGTTGCGGATCAGCTGGAACGGGGTCGGCTTGGCGAATTTGAACACGGCGGTCGCCTCGTCCGGCGTGTCGACCGCCTCCAGATCCTTGAACACGGTGCGGCCGAGATTCTGCAGCGGTTTCCAGACCTGCAGCGCCGAGAAGGCGACATCGGCTGAGGTGAAGGGCTTCCCGTCATGCCATTTGACGTCCTCGCGCAGTTTGAACGTCACCGACAGGCCGTCGGCGGCGCCTTCCCAACTGAGCGCCAGCCGTGGCTCGAGCCCGTCCTTGCCGCCGAAGGAGGCCTCGGCCAAGGTTTCCACGATCTTGCTCGAGATGAAGAAGACGCCGTTCGAGGCGACAATCGCCGGATTGAGATTGCGCGGCTCGGAATCAGCGGCGACAACCAGTCGTCCGCCCTTTTTCGGCGTCTGCGCCCAGCCGATCGTCGGCATGGCGGTGGAGGCCAGCAGCAATGCCGAACCCGCAAGCATCGTACGCCTGGAAATGGTGAACTCTGGCATGATCGAACTCCGTCCTCTCCGCGACCCGGCCGGGTGCGCCGTACCCCTCGGACGCTCGTGAGCATCCTGCAAAGCTGATTATGGCCCTTGTCCGGGGTTTCGCCAGAGACGGAATTGGCGCATCCTCACGTGGCTTTGAAATTTCCGTCCGCTGGACCAGTTACAGGGAAGCGGTCCAATGCGCTGATCTGGCCGGACCAGATTAGACCATGCCGGTAGCGGAATGAGCTTTTGGCGCCCGCTCGACCCATTCTGGCTGGACCAGACCGGGCAAAATGATGCAGATTTGAGGGGAGCCAAGGCTCTAAACCAGAAAGGCCGGCGCCACGTGCGGTCGGTCATGGCACTTCAGGGAGAGAGACAATGAACGTTGCTCCGGGCAAGAATGTCGTCGGCAGCGTGCCGTTCGACCAGGCCAGGGTGGACGGGCTGATGGAGGAAGCCGGCATCGACGTGCTGCTCGCCACCTCCAAGCACAACACGCAATATCTGCTTGGCGGCTACAAGTTCATCTTCTTCGCCGCCATGGATGCGATCGGCCATAGCCGCTATCTGCCTGTCGTCGTCTACGAGAAAGGCGGGCCGGAGCATGCCGCCTATATCGGCAACCGCATGGAGGGCGGCGAGCACCAGAACCATCCGTTCTGGACGCCGACACTGCATGCCGCCTGCTGGGGCACGCTCGATGCCGCCAACCTGGCGGTCGAGCATTTGCGGAAGATCGGCAAGGGCAATGCCCGCATTGGCATCGAGCCCGCCTTCCTGCCGTCCGACGCCTATATGCTGATCCGCAACGCGCTGCCGGACGCCAAGCTGATCGACGCCACGCACATGCTGGAGCGCATGCGAGCAATCAAAACCGAAGCCGAGCTGGAGAAGCTGCGCATTGCTTCGGAGCTGATCACCGATTCCATGCTGGCGACCATCGGCTGGGCACGCGAAGGCACAACCAAGAGCGAGATCATCGAACAGCTCAGGCGCGAGGAGACCAATCGCGGCGCGCATTTCGAATATTGCCTGTTGACGCTAGGCTCCAGTCACAACCGCGCTGCCTCGCCGCAAACGTGGAAGAAGGGCGAGGTGATGTCGATCGATTCCGGCGGCAACTACCACGGCTATATCGGCGACCTTTGCCGCATGGGCGTGCTGGGTGAGCCTGACGCCGAACTCGAGGATCTGCTGGCCGAGATCGAGACGGTGCAGCAGGCGGCCTTCTCCAAGGTAAAGGCGGGCACGCTGGGCGGTGACATGATTTCTCATGCCGAAGGCGTGCTGAAGAAATCCAAGGTTGCGGCCTATACCGATTTCTTCGCGCATGGCATGGGGCTGATCACGCACGAAGCGCCGTTCCTGATGACCAACCATCCGGTGACCTATGAAGGCACCTATGCCGCAAAGCCGCTGGAGAAGAACATGGTGCTTTCGGTCGAGACGACCATGCTCCACCCGACGCGCGGCTTCATCAAGCTGGAGGACACGGTGGCGGTGACCGGCGCCGGTTACATTATGTTCGGCGATCGGGGTAGGGGCTGGAACAGGGGCGGGGCTTAGGCGCCGTCTATCTCAATTCCCACCTGACGGCAGCAGCCTGAAATCCGGCAGGTCGCGCAGTGCCAATTCCGGCCCGGCCGGCGAATAGACGACGAAAAGCTGCATCGGCGCGTCGCCGGTATTGAGCGTCGAATGGAAGCGGCTTTCCGGCACATAGATGGTGCAACCGGGGCCGACCTTCTCGACGACCGGATTGCCCTTCTCGTCTTCGACCATCTGCTCGCCATTGCCTGAGATGACGAAAATGATCTCCTCGGCACCCGGATGGTTATGACGCGTATGGCCCTTGCCCGACGGCAGGTCGACGACACCACCGGAAAAGCGCTTCGCGCCGTTCACTTCGGGAGCGACCGTCAGCGACAGCCTGCCCCAGTCGAAGCCGAAGGCGCTGACGTCTTTTGGGTATACGAACACCTTGCTGTTGTCGGTCATCGTCTCACCCCTTCTTCTACGCAGCGCCGAACGTGACGGCCTTGAAATCCGCCGTTTGCCTGGCGATCGAAGCTTCCGCCGGCAGCCGTTCCATCGAACTCGCGCCGTAGAAACCGTGCAGGCCCTTGCAGCGCTCGAGAATATATTTGGCGTCGTCCGGCATCGAGATCGGCCCGCCATGGCAAAGCAGGATGATATCCTCGCGCACTGAGCGTGCCGCTTCGGCAATGGCGTCGATCTCCTTCACACAATCGTCCAGCGATTTAGCCGAGGTCGCACCGATCGAACCGCCGGTGGTCACCCCCATATGGGCGACGACGATGTCGGCGCCGGCTTGTGTCATGGCGCGAGCCTCGTCTGGATTGAAGACGTAGGGCGTGGTCAACAGGTCGAGTTTGTGAGCCTCGGCGATCATGTCGACCTCGAGCCCGAAGCCCATGCCGGTTTCTTCAAAACTCTGCCGCATCTGGCCGTCGAACAGGCCGATGGTCGGAAAGTTCTGCACACCGGAAAAGCCCATCGTCTTCAACTCGGCCAAAAGCAGCGGCATGATGACGAAGGGATCGGTGCCGTTGACGCCGGCCAGCACCGGCGTCTTCTTCACTACCGGCAGCACTTCGTAGGCCATCTCCTTGACGATCTCGTTGGCGTTGCCATAGGCGAGCAGGCCGGCGGCCGAGCCGCGCCCGGCCATGCGGTAGCGGCCGGAATTGTAGATGATGATCAGGTCGATGCCGCCAGCTTCCTCTGCCTTGGCCGACAGGCCGGTGCCGGCACCGCCGCCGACGATCGGAACGCCGTCCGCGATCATCTTGCGGAATTTCTCCAGGATTTTCTTGCGCGGTATGGCGGCCATATCTTGGTGTCTCACTGTCTGGCGATGTCGAGGAAGGCCGTTGTGGCGGCCCAGGCGAATTCGGGGTCGTTGATATGCAGCGGCAGGCGCAGAACGCGCCGCGTTTTGGCGGGTTTGATGGTGCGCTCGATCGCCTCGAACAAAGCTGCATCGGCTTCAGGGTCGAAGAAGGCGCCGCCTTCGATGTCGAGCGCCGACACGCCTTTCTCCGGAATGAGGAAACGAACCGGACCCTGGCAGAGGCTCAGCCTTGTACCGATCCATTCGCCGATCATTCTGCTTTCGTCGGCGGTGGTGCGCATCAGTGTGACGTTTGGATTGTGCTCATAGAATAGCCGGCCGCGATAGCGTTCCGGAATTGTTGGCGGCGCCCAGAAATTGACCATGTCGAGCGCGCCGACCGAGCCGACATAAGGCAGCCCGGTGCGGGCGATGGCACCAAAGCGATCGTCCGTCGCCGGCAGCACGCCGCCAAACAGCAAGTCGCAGACTTCGGTCGTGGTGATGTCGATGACGCCGGACAACAAGCCGCTGTCGGCCAATTTTTCCATGGTGCGGCCGCCGGTTCCAGTGGCATGAAATACCATACAGTCATAAGTCGAACGAAGTTCGTCGGCGATGGCGGTCACGCACGGCGTGGTGACGCCGAACATGGTGAGGCCTATCGAGGGTCTGCCGTCGGCCGGCGGCGCCGGCTTTGCCGCCATGCCTGATATCGCCTGGGCGGCATTGTGGAGCACGACACGGGAAAGCCGGTTGAGGCCGGCCATGTCGGTCACCGACGGCATCATGACGATGTCGGAGACGTCGACATAAGGCGCGGTGTCGCCGGAGGCCAAGGTCGAAACCATGATCTTGGGCAGGCCGAGCGGCAGCGTGCGCATGCCTGTGGTGATGATCGAGGTGCCGCCGCCACCGCCGATGCCGATAATCCCGGCAATATCGCTACGCGATTGAACAAATCGGGCAAAGGCGGCAGCCATCGCCGCCACTGCGGTGCCGTGGTCGTCGACGCCGAGCACGGCATTGCGACCCTCTGAATGGTGGCTGGCGACCTCGTCTGCCGAAACATCGACCGGCACGGTCGCGCCGCGTGTTCCGATGTCGACACGGGCAATCGAAGCGCCGGTTGCGGCGACCGCATCGGCCAGAAAAGCGAGTTCCTCGCCCTTGGTGTCGGCGGTGCCCACCACATAGATGCGCTTCATCGCGTTTCCCCGGTCCTGGGCGTGTTCGACGCTGCCGCCCCTTTGCCCGGCCATTCGACGGCGCGAAGGGCCATTGCAATTTTTTGAGACGCGCGTATCGTATTGACATGAATGTCTCACGTCAACAAGCGGCAACGGACGACGATGCCGGCCAGGGGCCGAACCCGCGGGTAGAGCGCGGGGCCCGCGCGCGCACCAGGCGGCTGATGCTGGAGACGGCGACAAAGCTGATGCAGGCGGGCGCCACGCCGTCGGTCAGCGAGGTGGCGGAGGCGGCGGAAGTCTCACGCGCCACCGCCTATCGGTATTTTCCGAGCCAGGCGGCGCTGGTGCAGGCGGTGGTCGATGAGGGGCTCGGACCGATCCTTACCTGGAAATCGAGCTCTGCCGATCCCGAGCGCCGGGTGGCCGAGCTGTTCGAGACCGCCATGCCGCGCATCGAGGCCTTCGAAGCGACGTTCAAGGCGGCGCTGAAACTGTCGCTCGACCAGTGGGCGCAGCGACAGGCAGGCACGTTTGACGGCGAACCGGCGTTCACGCGCGGCCATCGCGTCGATCTTTTGAAAGATGCGATTGCGCCACTCAAAGGCCGGTTGCCGCCGCGCGAATTCAAGCGGCTCGCGCAGGCGCTGTCATTGATCTTCGGTGTTGAGATGCTGATCGTACTGAAGGATATATGGGGATTGGACAGCCGCAGTATGATGTCGGTCGCGCAATGGGCCGCCAGCGCGCTGGTACGCGCAGCTGTGACGGAATCGATGATTGAAGGAGATGGGATCGCACCGATGACAGCCGCTAGATGACGCCAATCTGGTTCGACCAGATTTGCACCCTGCCTACTCATACTATTGGCGATGCAGCGGCCGAGGCAAGGCCCCTCTGTATCAAGGAGTAGGAAAATTCAGGGAAAACAGGCAGATATCGCAGAAACCAACTTGTCTGCGTGTCCGCCGCCGTCCAAGAAAGGGCTTGACGTTCGTCTGAAATTGGTAATACCAGATCAGGACAAATAAAGCGGATCAAAGGGTGAAGGCTAATATCCGTTTCGGTCGAACGAGGAGGCTCAAAAACCGGAACGGTGCCGTCACGGGAGGACTACCAGGGCCGGCCTCGCCGCCGGCTCGCATGACGCGGTAGAATGCGCACAAGGGAGGAAATCATTATGCGCAAGACAATGACCAGCTTGCTTGCTGGTATCGGCTTAGTGCTAGCCTGCGGAACGTCCGTCTACGCGCAGGAAAAGGAACTTACAATCTTCTGGGCGGAATGGGATCCGGCCAATTACCTGCAGGAACTCGGCAACGAGTACGAGAAGGAAACCGGCGTCAAAATCACGGTGGAAACCACACCGTGGCCCGACTTCCAGACCAAAGCCTTCACCGAGTTCAACGCCCATGGCGACGCCTATGATATGGTCGTCGGCGACTCGCAATGGCTCGGTGCCGGCTCGACCGGTGGCCACTATGTCGACCTGACCGACTTCTTCAACAAGCACAAGGTCGGCGACGTGATGGCACCGGCGACGGTGAAGTACTACGCCGAATATCCGGGCGGCAGCAGCAAGTACTGGGCCATCCCGCTTGAAGGCGACGCTGTCGGCTGGTCCTACCGCAAGGACTGGTTCGAGGATCCGAAGGAAAAGGAAGCCTTCAAGGCCAAGTATGGCTACGATCTCGACGTGCCGAAGGATTTCAAGGCGCTGCGCGACATCGCCGAGTTCTTCTACCGGCCGGACCAGAAAAAATACGGCATCGCCATCTACACCGACAATTCCTATGACGCGATGGCGATGGGCTTCGAAAACGCGCTGTTCTCCTTTGGCGGCGAGCTGGGTGACTATAAGACCTACAAGGTCGATGGCTTCATCAACTCCGACAAGGCGATCGCGGCGCTCGACGCCTACAAGGAACTCTACAAGTTCACGCCTCCGGGCTGGGCCAAGTCGTTCTTCGTCGAGGACAACCAGGCGATCACTGAAAACCTGGCGGCGATGAGCATGAACTACTTCGCGTTCTTCCCCTCGCTGATCAACGAGGCGTCGAACCCGAACGCCAAGAACACCGGCTTCTTCGCCAATCCTCCCGGCCCGAACGGGGACCAGTTCGCCGCACTCGGCGGTCAGGGCATCTCCATCGTTTCCTACTCGCAGAAGCAGGAAGAGGCGACCAAGTTCCTGGAATGGTTCATCAAGGACGAGACCCAGAAGAAATGGGCAGCGCTTGGCGGCTACACCTGCAGTGCCGCCGTGCTCAAGTCGCCCGAATTCCAGAACGCCACGCCCTACAACAAGGCGTTCTACGAGACCATGTTCAAGGTCAAGGACTTCTGGGCGGTTCCGGAATATGCCGAACTGCTGCAGCAGCTCAACCAGCGCATCTACCCCTACATGATCGGCGGCGAAGGCACCGCCAAGGAGACGCTGGACGCACTGGCAGCCGACTGGAACGCGACCTTCAAGAAATACGGCCGCGGCCAATAAGTATGAAGCTTCACGGAGGGGGCGTTCGTGCCTCCTCCGTTTCTTTTTCTGATTCTTGAACCGGGAGCAGGGTCTTGGCGACCACGATGATCACCACGCTGGACGGGTCCTCGCGGGCCGCTGCTCGCGGTCTAAGCGACATTTCGATCCGCAATCTCTTCATCATCCCGACGATCCTGTTTCTGATCGTCTTCAACATCTTCCCGCTGATCTATTCGCTGGGCTATTCGTTCACCGATTTCCGCGCCTCGACCAGCGCGGCGGCGAATTTCGTCGGGCTGCAAAACTATCGCGACCTGCTCAGCGATCCCTATGTCTGGTCCAACTTCGCCATCACCGCAAAATACGTCATCATCTCGGTCGCCGGCCAGCTGCTCGTCGGCTTCGGCGTGGCCATGCTGCTCAACCGCGACATTCCGCTCAAGGGCCTGCTGACGACGCTCCTGTTGTTGCCGATGATGCTGTCTATGGCCGTCGTCGGCCTGTTCTGGAAACTGCTCTACGATCCGTCCTTCGGCATCATCAATTATGCGCTGGGCCTCGGCACCTTCGAATGGCTGTCGGATCCGAAAATGGCGCTCTATGCGGTCGCGCTGACCGATATCTGGATGTGGTCGCCCTTCGTCATGCTGTTGTCGCTGGCCGGCCTGTCGGCCGTGCCCAAGCATCTCTACGAGGCCGCCGCGATCGACAGGGCCGGGCCGTTCTACACCTTCTTCCGCATCACGCTGCCGCTGGTCGCGCCGATCCTGATGATCGCGGTCATCTTCCGCACCATGGAAGCGTTCAAGACCTTCGACCTCGCCTATATCCTGACCAGCCAGCCGACGGCGGAGCTGATCTCGATCCGGCTCTACAAGATGGCGTTCCAGGAATGGCAGACCGGGCGCTCCTGCGCGCTCGCCTACATCGTGTTGATCATGGTGCTGGCGATCACCAACATCTATGTCAAATACCTCAACAAGGTGAAGGAGCGCTGAGATGGCCGCAGTCCGCACTTCTTCCGAAATCACCTTCAACCGGGTCGCCATCGTCGCCGTCCTGCTGGTGACGATCATCTTCCTGGCGCCGATCTACTGGATAGCCTCGACGGCGTTCAAGCCGCGCAACCTCGCCACCACCATTCCGCCGACGGTGGTTTTCCAGCCGGAGATATCGCCCTTCGTCAAGTTGTTCACCAAGCGTTCGCAGCTGCGCAGCCCGCCATCACCGGAGGAGTACGCGGCTGCGCCGTGGTGGGAGCGCGTCGTCTTCAATGGCGGCGAAAAGATCGTGCGCGACGGCAAGGGCCAGGTGCAGTGGTCGGGCTATCCGAGCCGTTTCATGAACTCGCTGATCGTTGCCATAACCTCGACCGTCCTGGCCGTCGGCATGGGCACCTTCACCGCCTATGGGTTCTCGCGCTTCAAGGTGAAAGGCGAGGCGGACCTGCTGTTCTTCATCCTGTCGACGCGCATGCTGCCGCCGGTGGTCGTCGCCATTCCGATGTTCCTGATGTACCGGGCGGTCGGCCTCAACGATTCCCATGTCGGCCTGATCATCCTTTACACCGCCTTCAACCTGTCCTTCTCGGTGTGGCTGATGAAAGGCTTCATGGACGAGATCCCCAAGGAGTATGAGGAGGCGGCCCTCGTCGACGGCTATACGCGCATGGAGGCCTTCTTCAAGATCGTGCTGCCCGAGGCCGCCACCGGCATCGCCGCCACCGCCGTGTTCTGCTTTATCACGGCGTGGAACGAATATGCCTTCGCACTGATCATGACCAGCCGCCGTGCCCAGACGGCGCCGCCTTTCATTCCCAGCCAGGTCGGCGCCGGCCTGCCGGACTGGACGGTGATTGCCGCCGGAACCTTCCTGTTCCTGCTGCCGGTTGCGATCTTCACCTTCCTGCTCCGCAACCACCTCTTGCGCGGCATGTCCTTCGGAGCGATCCGCAAATGAGTTTTCGCGACATCAATCAGAAATATCTTGAACCGGGCAGCCAGGTGCTGATGGTGCTCGGCATCATCGCGCTCTGCCAGCCATGGCACATGCTGCTGCACAGCTACGGCGTGACCATCATCCTGATCGGCCTGATCGGCTTCAACATCACCTCCAAGATCGCGCCGGAGGAGAAGGCCGGCACCGGGCAAGGGGCAAACCCGGGGGCACAGCATTGACCCAGATCGAGCTTCGCGGCGTCCAGAAATATTTCGGCGCCGTCCAGGTCATCAAGGACCTCAACCTGAAGATCGACGATAACGAGTTCATCGTGCTGCTCGGCCAGTCGGGCTGCGGCAAGACGACGACGCTCAGGGCCGTTGCCGGACTGGAGACGATCGACGGCGGCGACATCCTCATCGACGGCAAGCCGGTCCAGCACCTCAAGGCCGCCGACCGCGACATCGCCATGGTCTTCCAATCGTTCTCGCTCTATCCGCATATGAGCGTCTACGAGAACATCGCCTTTCCACTGAGGGCGACGCGCAAGAGCAAGGCCGAGATCGACAGCGAGGTGCGCTCGGTCGCCAAGACGCTGCAGATCAGCGATCTCCTCGCCAAGAAACCGTCGGCCCTGTCCGGCGGCGACATGCAGCGCGTCGCGATCGGCCGAGCCTTGGTGCGGCGGCCGAAGGCGATGCTGATGGACGAGCCGATCGGCGCGCTCGATGCCAAGCTGCGCGAGGAGATGCGGGCCGAGATCAAGCGGCTGCACATCAAGCAGGGCTCGACCAGCATCTACGTCACTCACGACCAGATCGAGGCGATGAGCCTCGCCGACCGCATCGTCATCATGCATGAAGGCGTACTGCAGCAGGTCGGCTCGCCGGACGAGGTCTATTCGCATCCGGCGAATCTTTTCGTCGCGCAGTTTGTCGGCAGCCCGGTGATGAACGTCGCCGACGCTTCGGTGACCGAGAAAGCCTCGTCGGCCTCGGTCACGGTCGGCGATGCGGCCGCCGGCTTCGAATTCCCGCGCACCTTGCTGTCGAAGCTCAACGGCCATGTCGGCGGCCAGCTCGCGCTCGGCATCCGGCCGGAAGGCGTTCTCGTTCGCCGCGAAGCCGCCGAGGGGTTCTTGCCGGTGGAGACGCAGATCGTTGAGCCGCTCGGCTCCTTCGATATCGTCGACCTCAAGGTCGGCTCCAAGATGCTGCGTGCACGCACCAAGAGCGGCTTCATCGGCGGCCCCGGCGAAAGGGTCTTCGTCAGAATCGATCCCAGCCAGGCGCATTTCTTCGACACGGCGAGCGGCAAATCGCTGGGAGTGAGACTCTGATGGCCCACATCCAGCTCAAGAACATTTCGAAGAAATTCGGCAACCACACCGCTTTGACCGGGCTCGACCTCGACATCGCCGACGGCGAGTTCTTCGTCCTGCTCGGCGAGACCGGCGCCGGCAAGACGACGACGCTGCGCATGATTGCCGGCCTGGAAAAACCGAGCGAAGGCCAGGTCTTTATCGACGGCGTCGATGTCGCCGATTGGGGCGCGGCCGAGCGCGACGTGGCGCTGGTGCTGCAGCAATATTCGCTCTATCCGCGTTATACGGTGCGCGAAAACCTCGAATTTCCGCTGAAGCCGAAGATCCGCCGGTTGCCCGATGCCGAGATCAAGGATCGTGTCGACCGCGCTGCCAGGACACTGCGGATCGAGCATCTGCTCGACCGCAAGACCGACCGGCTTTCAGGCGGCGAGATGCAGCGCGTCTCGATCGGCCGCGCCATCGTGCGCAAGCCGCGGGTATTCCTGATGGACGAGCCGTTGTCGGCGCTCGACGCCAAATTGCGCGAGGCGCTGCGCACCGAATTGAAGAACCTGCAGATGCAGCTCGGCGCCACCTTCCTGTTCGTGACGCACGATCAGATCGAGGCGATGTCGATGGGTGACAAGGTCGGCGTGCTCAACCATGGCCGCATCGTCCAGACCGGCACGCCGTACGAGATCTACAATAATCCGCGCGACACCTACGTGGCGAGCTTCGTCGGCTCGCCGCCGATGAATCTCATCGACGGCAAGCTTGTTAACGGGCGTGCGGTGATGGCACCGCTGAATTTCGAATTGCCGTTTGCGGGGGGTGCCAAGACTTCGGGGGGTGCCAAGACGGGCGCGGCGACCGACGGTCGCCCGCTCGTCTTCGGTATTCGTCCCGAGGACGTCTATCTCGAGACCGGCGCGCCGGTCGAGGCGCGGGTCCATGACGTCGAGAACCATGGCGTCGAGAAGATCCTGACGCTGCGGGTCGGCGACGCCATGCTGCGCGCCACTGTGCCGGCCAGGACCGACGTGCAGATAGAGCAGCCGGTGCGCTTTGCCTGGAACCCGGACAAGGTGGTGCTGTTCGATAAGGGCAGCGGAATAAGCCTGCGTCACGCCGGCTAAGTACAAGCCTCTTTACTGCAGCTAGAGCGGGATGCGTTCAAATTGACCGTGCATCCCGCTCTGCCTATCTATTTTAGTCGCATTTGTGCGACGCCGTGTGATTCCACTTGGCTGCGAAATGCTCGAGTCTTCCCGTCATCCCCCGTACGGGGGATGCGGATGCTCCGATTTGTCGAATAGGCTGATCCTTTGGTCCCAAACGGGCTTTGCACGCCCAATTTGGAGACCCAAAACGGAGGGTTGGCTATGGGAAATCTGTTACGCAGCTTTGCGACGATCCTGCTTGTCGCGGGTATGGGATTGTCGGCGGTGCATCTGAGCGAGGCGCAGGCAGCCAAGAAAGTTGTCGCCGGTGCGAAGGTCGACGCCAAGAAGATCAAGGATCTCAACGGCACGGTCAATCTGTCCACCAGTGACTGCAAGCTGTTGTTGAGCGGCACCGTTGTCGAAGTCTCGGATGGCAGGTGCGGGGCTTCCGGCAAATATTGCAAGAGCAGCGCCGGCTCGGCCTGCATCACCGAGCAATAACCCGGCCAACGTTTAGCCGGCCTGGCGGATCTCCGCCTGTTCCTCGGCCCGGAAATGGCTGGGCGGCGATCCGATTACCCGCTTGAAGGCGCGGCTGAAGGAGGCGTCGGATTCGTAGCCGAGGCGCGCCGCGACGACGGAAATCTTGAGCCGGTCGCGGACCAGCCATTGCCGCGCCTGGTGCATCCGTACCTGCGTGACGTACTTTGCCGGTGTTTCGCCGACAATGGTTGCGAAGCGCTCGGCGAAACCTGATCGCGAGGCGCCCATCATCTTCGCCAGAGCGTCCACCGTCCAGTCGCGGCTCGGTTCCAGATGGATCGCGGCCAGCACCCGGCCGATCTCGCGGTCCCTCACCGCCGCGATCCATCCGGAAGAGTCGCCGCAGCCGCGCTCGACCCATGAGCGGATGACGGTCGCGGCGAGCACATCGGCCAGCCGCGCCAGGATGCCGCCGGAGCCGACGCGCTCCATCGTCACCTCGCGGGCCATCGCCTCCAGCAAATGCGGGATACCTGGCTCATAGGCTTCCAACTCATGCGCGCGCATCACGTCCGGCATCATGCCGAGCAAGGGGTGCAAGCCATCGAGATTGAAATACATGCTGCCGAAAAACAGCAAGGTGCCCGGACGGCAGCCGGGCACGCCGTCGTTCGACATGCAATAGACACCCTTGCAGATCTCCTCGACCTCATAGCCGTGGATCGGCGCCGCCTCGATACCCGGCTCGCTCGCCAGCGTGTGGGCTGAACCGCGCGGCAACAACACCGCGTCGCCCGCCTTGAGCTCGACCCATTCGCCGGACGGCTGCAGCAACCAGCAGCCTTTGCGACCGATGAAATGAAACCGTGCCGCCGCCTGAGCCGGAAAATGGATGCCCCAGGGTTCCTTCATCTCGCAACGGCCGTAATCGACGCCTTCGAGGCGCAATCCGCGCAATATGTCTGTCAGCGGATCACCGGTGACAGGGATTTTGGACGAACGGTCAAGCATAATGGTGTTTCTAGCATGGAAACTCCGGACAGTCACTCCCTATGTTGCACTGCAGCCAGATGCTGCGCTGCAACCAGATCGGAGATCCCTCATGACCGAACCCGCGACAGGCGTCATGGACGCCGTTCTCGACCTGACGGAAACCGGCGAACGATCCGAGCCCGCATGGGGGGCGGTGGTCTCCTTGGCGCTCGGAGTCTTCGGCCTGGTGACCGCGGAATTTCTGCCTGCCAGCCTGCTGACGCCGCTTGCGCAGGATCTCGGCATCACCGAAGGCGCCGCAGGGCAGGCGGTAACGGCCACCGCCGTCATTGGCGCGATTGCGGCGCCGACAATGGCCATTGTCACCAAGCGGCTGGACCGCAGGCTGGTCATGTGGGCGCTGACGGTGCTGCTTGTGCTGTCAAATCTGGTAGCCGCGTTTGCGTCGTCGCTTCCCGTTCTTCTGATCGCCCGTATCATGCTTGGCATTAGTCTCGGTGGCTTCTGGTCGATGTCAGCAGCCATGGCGATGCGGCTCGTTCCGATGCGGCTGATGCCGCGCGCCATGTCGATCATCCTCACCGGCGTTTCGGTGGCGACGGTCTGTGCGGCTCCGGTCGGCGCCTATGTCGGCGACATCTGGGGATGGCGGACGGCCTTCATGATCGCCGCCGTGGTCGGCGCGCTAGCGCTGCTCGTGCAGGTGGCTACCATTCCGAAGCTGCCGCCGGCAGGTACGGCAGGTTTTCGCACGCTGCTGGAGGTGATGAAGCGGCCGATGATCAGGGTGGCACTGCTGGTGGTGCTGCTGGTCGCCTCGGGACACTTTGCCGGCTTCACCTATGTCCGCCCGTTTCTCGAGAAGGTGCCCGCGCTGGACATCGAGACGATCTCGCTTGTGCTGCTCGCCTACGGCATTGGTGGTTTCTTCGGCAATTTTGCCGGCGGCTTCATGGCGGAACGCAGCCTCAAGGCAGCCGTCAGCCTGGCGCCTCTGCTGATCGCGTTTTCGGCGCTCCTGCTGCTGGTGGTCGGAGGCTCACCCGTCGTGGCTGCAATAGCGGTGGCCAGCTGGGGCTTTGCCTTCGGCGCCGTCCCAGTCGGGCTGCAGACCTGGCTGGTGCGAGCCGCCCCCGATCAGGCGGAAAGCGCCGGCGGGCTGATGGTCATGACGTTCCAGGTCGCCATCGCGTTGGGCGCCGTCTTCGGCGGCCTGCTGGTCGACAATACCGGCGTTGCCAGCGCCTTCGCGTATTGCGCGGCGGCGACGTTGCTTGCGGCATTGGCGGCGTTCTTCCTTGGCCCCAAGCCGATCGACGGTCCCAAGGACTAAAGCGCGTCGCACTCGATCGGCCTTATGCGACGCGCTTTAGATTCTTTTTTTTATGCATGTCGTTATCACAAAACCGCTGCACACTTTTGCGCGACATGCATTAGACGGAACGGCCGTCGAAGTCGAAGACCGGCACGGCGGCGACGTCCAACGCCTCGATGCAATGAATGTTGATATAGGCACTTCGCCCGCTCCCTTCGCCGACATCCTCGGCGAAGGGGTGAATGCCGCAGCTGCGGCAGAAGCGGTGGGCGATGACATGGTTGCCGAAGCTGTAGCGGCCGAGATCATCGCCCCAGGCAAGCACCCGCATGCTCTCATGCGGCACTGCCCATAGCAGTGCACCCTTGCGCGTGCAGATCGAGCAATTACACCGTACGGCTCCGGTCAGCTCGCCTTCGACCTCGAACGCGACCTTGCCGCAGTGGCAGCTGCCTTCGTAGAGCATCGGGCCTTCCTCGTGCGGTTCGACAGGTGCAAACCTGACCGTGCCGGGCTATGTCTCCTGCGGCCAGTTTGTGGCTGCTACATTAAGACGTTGCAAGCGTGCGGAGTCCGACACCGAAAATGCAATCAGCCCGTGATCGCCTGGAAGCAATTGTTTCGCGTCTTGCTGCTCGCGTGGGCGATGAGAGCGTTTTCGCAAAGCTCTATCCTGAAGCAGCACGGGCGGCGGCCGACGCCGCCGATGCGCGGCGAAAAGCCGGCGTCACGCTCGGGCCGCTCGATGGGGCGATCACCTCGATCAAGGATCTGTTCGATGTCGCCGGCGAGCCGACGACGGCGGGCTCGCTGCTGCTCGCCACGGCAGCGCCGGCGTTGCGGGATGCCATTGTCGTGGAACGGTTGCGCCAGGCCGGTGCAGTCATCCTCGGCAAGACCAACATGACCGAGTTCGCCTTCACCGCGATCGGCGTCAATCCGCATTACGGCACGCCCGGCAATGCAAGTGATGCCCGCCGTATTCCGGGCGGCTCGTCCTCAGGCGCCGCGGTTTCGGTCGGCGAAGGCACCAGCGAAATCTCCATCGGTTCCGATACCGGCGGATCGGTGCGCATTCCGGCATCGTTGAATGGCGTCGTCGGTTTCAAGCCGACGGCGCGGCGCGTGCCGCTCGCGGGTGCGTTTCCGCTGTCGGCCACGCTGGACTCGATCGGTCCGCTGGCCCGCACCGTCGCCGAATGTGCGGCGGCCGACGCAGTGATGGCGGGCGAAAACCTGGCGGCACTGTTGCCGCTTCCGCTGGACGGCCTGCGCATCGGTATTCCGCGCGGCGTGCTGTTCGATGATACGGAGGAAGAGGTCGCGACGACGTTCGACCGGTGTCTTCGCAAGATGGAGCTTAGCGGCGCACGGCTTGTGGAGTTGTCGATCGACGACCTGCTTGTCGATCTGCGCGCGGCAACCAAACGCGCCTCGATCGCGGCAATGGAAGGGGCGGAGATCCATGCCGACTGGCTGGCGACGGGAGCGACGATGCCGGTCGACCCGCGGGTAAGCGGGCCATTGTCGCGCGCCGCCGCCATTCCGGCCACGGTCTATATCAGAGCAATGCGCCGTCGCGCAGCACTTGCCGCCGCGATGGATGACCGGCTGGCGTCGGTCGACGTGCTGGCCCTGCCGACCACGCCGATGACCGCGCCGACGATCGTCTCGATGACCGGCGACGAGGCCCTGTGCGACAGGACGGAAGGCCTTCTGCTGCGCAACACGCAGGTCGCCAACCAGTTCGATCTTTCAGCCATCTCGCTGCCGATGCCCGGGATGATGCGTCCGGCCGGGCTGATGCTGGTGGCGCGCAATGGCCATGACCACCACCTGCTGCGGATCGCCGCTGCGGTCGAGGCACTGCTTGCAAATTGATCCGATAGCGCGTGTCAGCGCGACGAGCAGTGGCCGCGCTCGTTGTCCTTGGCGGTGCGCTCGATGCTGGTGGCAACCAGCCAAGGCAGGGTGTATCGCTTGCCGTTGAAGGTCCGGGTGCGGTTCTCGATCGAGCCGACAACAACGACCTTGCCGGCATAGAGCTTGTCCGAAAGATCGAGGCCCTTGTCTTGCTGCGGCAGGCGATCGATGTCGATCGAAACGCCTTTGACGAACTTGCCGGTGTCGAGGTCGAGCGCGCTGTTCGATGGACAGGGTGCCATCACGCAGCGCAAGTCGTTGTCGCAGAACACGTAGCTGCCCTGTCCGTTGGCCAAGGCATGCGCCGCCGCCATGCAGACACTGGCGGTCAGCAGGAATTTTGTGGTGTTTCCCATACCGGCAACGTCGCTGGCGAATTCGGGAAAATTGAGGCGTAGCCTTTGCTTAGAAATCGGCAGGGAACCGCCGCCGGTAGTGCTCGACCACTTCGGGATTGCGCAGATTGACCGGCAATCTGTTGGCCAGCACCAGCAAGGCTTCGCCAGCCGCGCCGACGCCCATGCGCATCATCGACTGTTCGGTGATCCCGGCCATGTGCGGGGTGACGATGACGTTGTCGAAGCCGAAGTAGGGATGGTTGGGCGGCAGCGGTTGTGTCGCAAAAACGTCGAGCGCGGCGCCGCCGATGCGGCCCTTCTGCAAGGCCTCGATCAGCGCGTCGTCGTCGATCACCGGCCCGCGCGAAACATTGATTAGCAGCGCATCCGGCTTCATCCGGTCAATACGTTCCCGGCTAATCAGCCCCCGCGTTTCGGGCGTCAGCGGGCAGCACAGAACGATGATGTCGCTCTGCTCGATGAGCGCATCGATCGACAAGAAGCCGACGCTGTCCGGCGCCGGCTGCATGCTGCGCGTCGTTGCCACCACATTCAGATCGAAACCATGGGCGGCGATGTGGCCGACCGCCTGGCCGATTGCGCCGAGGCCGACAATGCCGATCGTCTTGCCGGCAAGCTCATTAGCCACGACGGTGTGTTCGCGGCCGGCCAGCCAGCCCTTCGCCCGCAAGTCGCGGTCCAACACACGAAAGCGCCGAAGCAGCGCCAGTGCCGCGAACATCACATATTCGGCGACCGAGCGCGCGTTCACTCCCGGAACGTTCGCCACCAGCACGCCCGCCGCGTTGGCCGCTTCCATCGGTACCATGTCGAGCCCGGCGCCGTGGCGGATCGCGGCCCTGAGCTTGGTCGCGCCTTCGAAAAGCGCCGCAGGCAAAGGAGCGCGAACGATGATGACATCGGCGTCCCTTGCCTCGGCGGCCAGCGTGGCCGCGTCGAGAGCGGAGGCAACGACGAGTTCGCCGGCCCCTGTCAGCATGGAAGAGGCACGGGGGTGCAGTCTGTGTGTCGACAGGATCTTGGGCATTTCAGGCCTTTTCGAGCGCTGGGCTTTGCGGTTCCGCCTCACGCCCCTCGATCAGCCCCTTCCAATAGCTTTCGGCGCCTTGCAGATGAGCGCTCATCAGCGCCTGGGCGAGGTTGCCGTCGCGGCGCAGCAGCGCCTCGTAGATCTGGATGTGCTCGGCATGCGAGCGCACGCTGCGTTCGGGATCGTTGAAATAGATCGGCAGGCGCATCTCGCCCATCATGTAGTAGACGCTGCAGACATTGTGGAACACACTGTTCTTGGTCGCCCGCACGATCTCGAGGTGGAACTCGCGGTCTTCCCTGGCAAGGCCTTCGCCGGCCGCTATGCGATCCTCTGAGGCCTTCAGGATCTCGCGCAGCCGCTCGAAATTCTCCTCGGTGGCGCGGGAACAGGCAAGTTCGGCGGCCTTGATCTCGTGGATCTTCCGCAACTCGACCGTCTCGTAGATCTGGACAGGATCGAGCGGCAGGCCGGCGCGGGCGAACAGCGCCATAGCCTCGACGCTCGCCTGCTTTGTATCGATGTAGATGCCGGACTTCGCCCGTCGTTCGACGATGCGCATGGCCTCGAGAATGGCCAGCGCCTCGCGGATCTGACCGCGGCTGACGCTGAAATGCTCTGCCAGTTCGCGCTCCGACGGCGTGCGGCCCGTCTCCTTGTCCGAATGGGAGAACAGGTAGGCGGCGAGTTCCGCGAGAAGGTTCTTTTCTTTCATGTCAGCCGTGTTGCGCGTGCGCCTCCAGGAACCGCTCCGAAATAGTGAATCCCAGCCCGGGTCTATCAGGGATCGCTACCATACCGTCCTTTGCTTCGACAGTCTCTTCGATCAGATCGTGGATCATCGGGTTGGCCCCGAGTGAATATTCGACGGTGAAGCTCGCCGGCGAAGCGGCGCAAACATGCAGCCCGGCAAAAAAGCAGGGCGCGCCCGCCCAAAGGTGCGGCGCAAAGCGCAGATTGAAGGCGCTGGCGATGGTTCCGATCTTCATCGCCTCGCTGATGCCGCCGCAAAAGGCCGGATCCGGCTGGAAGATATCGGCGGATTTGAGTACGGCGAGATCGCGGAAGGCGTAGCGCGTCGCCTCACTCTCGCCGGTGGCAATCGGGATCGAGCCGCAGGCGCGCACCTCAGCCATGCCGCGCTTGTCGTCGGCGATCACCGGCTCCTCGAACCAGGCGAGATCGAGGTCGCCGGCGAGATGGATGAAGCGCTTGGCTTCGGCCACCGTGTAGGTGCCGTGCGCGTCGACCATCAGGTCGATGTCGGGACCGAGCGCCTGTCTTGCAGCGCGGACGCGGGCGGCGGAGACGTGCGGGGCGCCGTCCATGGCGCCGACGCGCATCTTCAGCGCCTTGAAGCCGCCCTTGGCGACGTAGGATTGCAGCTGATCGCCGATGGCTTCCGCAGTGGCCCAGCCGCCGGAAGCATAGGCCGGCATGCGGTCCAGCTTGCGGCCGCCGAGCAGTCGCCAGACCGGAACGCCGAGTGATTTGCCGAGAATGTCCCACAATGCGATGTCGACGGCGCTGATAGCGGCGATGCTCATGCCGCGTCGCGCCAATTGCGGCATGGCGTGGCCGGCGCGGGCGGCGCTGTCGTGACGCGCGCCATTGTACAGCATCTCCCAGATGACGCCGATGTCGGCCGGGTCGAGGCCGACCAGCTGCGGCCCGACCTCATGGTTCAGCAAATGGACAAGGGCGCCGTAGCTGCCGGCGCTGCCGGCGGCGTTCTTGCCTTCGCCCCAGCCGACAAGCCCGTCGTCGGTTTCGATGCGCAGGATGGCGGCGTCGAACGTCGCCACCTGACCGAAGTCGCTGCGGTGCTGCTTCGCGGCTTCGATCGGTATGCGAACCCACCAGGCTTGGACCGTCTTGATGCGCATGTTCATCCTCGGCCCGGCCGCTGCGAGGCGGAAGGGCTTTTTCCAAACGGCTTGGCTACTTGATCAGCGGCAGCAGCGTTTCCGCATTGATGCGCATCTGGTCAGTGTAGAATTTTTCCGTGAGCACGCTGGAGCCGTGGTCCTGAATGAATTTCAGCTGCTCTGGCGAGATGTCGACCGGATTGCGTTCGACCATGTCGGGATAGGGGGCTGCCGGCGTGCGGTCGACTGGGGCGACGAATTCATTGGTCAGCGCGCCGTCATAGCCGATCTCCTTCAGCGTGCCGACAATCTTCGGCCAGTCGATCTGCCCGAGGCCGGCAGCGAAGCGGTTGTTGTCGGCGACATGGAAGTCGTACAGGCGCTTGCCGACCTGCCGGATGGCGTCATAGACGTTAAATTCTTCCATGTGGATGTGGTAGGCGTCGAGGCAGACGCCGCATTCGGGGCTGACCGCATCGGCAAGGGCCAGTGCCTGGGCGCCGCGGTTGAACAGGTAGGTTTCGAAGCGGTTGAGCGGCTCGACCGCGATCTTGACGCCGACCTTCTTGGCGTGGGTGAAGCATTCCCGGGTGGCGTCGACCACCCATTTCCATTCCTCTTCCTCGGTGCCGTCCGGCACGACCTTGCCGACGGTGGCGGGAACCAGCGTGATGATCTCGCCGTCGAGCTCGCTGACCATGGTCAGCACGTCCTTGACATATTGCACCGAGCGCTCGCGCTGGCCCTGGTCCTTGGCGGCGAGATTGCGCTCGCCCAGCATCAGCGTCACCGCTCCCCAGCAACGGATGCCGTACTCGTTCAGCAGCGCGCGTGTTTCCTTGGTCTTGTACTGTTCGGGTTCGCCGGAAATCTCGATCGACTCATAGCCGAATTTCTTGATGCGCTTGAGCGTCGTTTCCAGCGGCTCCGCCCGCATCCAATTGTGCGTCGAAAGATGCATGGTCTATCCTTCCCAGAATCGCCTGTACCAGTTCGCCTGCGACGCACTCTGCCGAAGTGCGCTGCATGATTCCTCCCCAAGGCCTCCCAGCATTTTTTTGGCAAACTGGTTCGACCAATTGGGCTTGATGGGAGGTCTACAGTAATTTCATCTGGACGGCAAGAAGTGCTACCATCAAGCGCCGTCACTTGCTTACAGCATTGATTACGTTGAATTATGTTGGGCAGCTCGGCATGGTTGCAGGACTGCGGCCGCGCGTCAAATGGCTTGACCAGATTTCGGCATTTGGTAATACCAGAATAGCGGCGCCGAGCGCGCTGTGCAAAGAGACCAAAGAGGCTGGCCCTGTTTTCAATCGGCGCTATGCTTGGTCGCGAAACATAGGGAGATGCCGATGCCGACGACGATGAAGGGGCCTGGTCTGTTCCTGGCGCAGTTTGCGGGCGACGCCGCTCCGTTCAACTCGCTGGCCTCGATCACCAAATGGGCGGCCGGTCTGGGCTACAAGGGCGTGCAGATCCCGACATGGGACGCCCGGCTGTTCGATCTCGAGAAGGCAGCGTCGTCGAAGGCCTATTGCGACGAGGTGAAGGGCATCTGCGCCGATGCCGGCGTCGAGATCACTGAACTGTCGACGCATCTGCAGGGTCAGCTGGTGGCGGTGCATCCGGCCTACGACGCACAATTCGACGGCTTCGCTCCACCTGCGGTGCACAACAATCCAAAAGCCAGGCAGCAATGGGCGGTCGAGCAGATGAAGTTCGGCGCCAAGGCGTCGAAGAATCTCGGGCTCAAGGCGTCGGTGTCGTTTTGCGGGGCGTTGGCCTTCCCTTACCTCTACCCGTGGCCGCAGCGGCCGGCGGGATTGATCGAGGAAGCATTTGCCGAACTCGGCAAGCGCTGGAAGCCGATCCTCGACGTCTATGACGAGAACGGCGCCGATGTCGGCTACGAAATCCATCCGGGCGAGGACGTGTTCGACGGCGCGACATTCGAGATGTTCCTCGATGCGGTCGGCGGCCACAAGCGCTGCAACATCAACTACGACCCGTCGCACTTCCTGCTGCAGCAGCTCGATTATCTCGAATTCATCGACATCTACCACGAGCGGATCAAGGCGTTCCACGTCAAGGATGCCGAGTTCAATCCGACCGGGCGGCAAGGCGTCTATTCGGGCTACCAGAGCTGGACCAACCGTGCCGGGCGGTTCCGCTCGCTCGGCGACGGACAGGTGGATTTCGGCGGCATCTTCTCCAAGCTTACCCAATACAACTATGATTCATGGGCGGTGCTGGAATGGGAATGCTGCCTGAAGCACCCGGAGGATGGTGCTGCCGAGGGCGCTCCCTTCATCCAGCATCATATCATCAGGGTTACGGAAAAGGCATTCGACGATTTCGCCGGCGGCACGACCGACAAAAAGGTGCTGCGCGGGATGATGGGGATCTAACACAGCTTTCCCTCCCCCTTGAGGGGAGGGTCGATCCGCGCAGCGGATCGGGGTGGGGTCGCTGGGTTGAGCTCGGCATTGACCGACCCTCCCGGCCCTTCGGGCCACCCTCCCTCAAGGGGAGGGGTATCTCAGACAACGAGGGAGAAAATCATGGTCGGCGCATCGAAGGCGGAAACCGGGGGCGGTCCGATCCGCTACGGCATGGTTGGCGGCGGACAAGGCGCCTTTATCGGCGCGGTGCACCGCATCGCGGCGCGCATGGACAACGAGTTCGTGCTGGTCGCCGGCGCGCTGTCATCGAATCCGGAGCGCGCCAAGGCCTCGGCGGCCGAGCTTGGGCTCGATCCGGCACGCAGCTACGGCTCCTATGCCGAGATGGCCAAGGCGGAGGCCAAGCGGCCGGACGGCATCGAGGTGGTCGCCATCGTCACGCCGAACAATGTGCACGTGCCGGCTGCCAAGGCTTTTCTCGAGGCCGGCATCCACGTCATCTGCGACAAGCCGCTGGCGACGACGCTGGCCGAGGCAAAGAAGCTGGCGGCGCTGGTCGAAAAGACCGGCAAAGTGTTCGTGCTGACGCATAACTACACCGCCTATCCGATGGTGCGGCAGGCACGCGAGATGGTGGCCAAGGGGCAGCTCGGCGATATCCGCATCGTGCAGTTGGAATATCCGCAGGACTGGCTGACCGAGGACCTGGCCGCCACCGGCCAGAAGCAGGCTGCGTGGCGCTCAGACCCCAAGCAGGCGGGTGCGGGCGGTGCGCTGGGTGATATCGGCACCCATGCCTATAACCTTGCCCGTTTCGTCTCCGGGCTGGAGCTCGATTCGTTGTCGGCCGATCTCGATGCCTTCGTGCCGGGGAGGCTGCTCGACGACAACATCAATGTGCTGCTGCGCTTCAAGCCGGTCGGCGGGTCGCACCCGGCCAAGGGCATGGTCTGGGCCAGCCAGGTGGCGCCCGGCCACGAGAACGGGCTGAAATTGCGTATCTACGGCTCGAAGGGCGGGCTCGAATGGGTGCAGGCCGACCCGAACTATCTCTGGTACACGCCGTTCGGCGAGCCGAAGCAGTTGATTACCCGAAATGGCGCCGGCGCGCTCCCCGTCGCGGGGCGCGTCAGCCGCGTCCCGCCAGGGCATCCGGAAGGCTATCTCGAAGGTTTCGCCAACATCTACCAGGAAGCCGCGCGGGCTATTCGTGCGGCGCGCCGGACGGGCGGCAAGCCGGCTAAGGATGTCGTCTTCCCAACCGTGCAAGACGGCGTCGAAGGCATGGCCTTCATCGAAGCCTGCGTGAAGTCGTCTAAGAAGAATGGGGCGTGGACGAAGCTTTGAAGGGGTGGTGATATTCAGGTGAGGCCGGCCTGCAAATGGCAGTTTTCCTGCGCTTCCGGTGCTCACGTACCAAAAGTACGCTCCGCTCCGGTTCTCGGAACCTACCATTTTCGGCTCGGCCTGACCTGAATCTACCACTCCTCGGGCGCGATCGAGCGAATGAAGGGAGGGGCGTCGATGAAGATCGGCATGTGCATGCTGTTGTGGACGACGGCCGTGTCGAAAAAACACGAGCCGCTGTTGAGAGACATCAAGACGACCGGCTTCGACGGCGTCGAAATACCGGTCTTCTCCGGCGCGCCGGACGGCTACAAGAAGCTCGGTGATCTGCTCGACCGAATCGGGCTGCAACGCACCGCCGTCTCGGCCATGGGCGATCCGGCGATGAACCTGATCTCGCCGGATGCCTCGACGCGCAAGGCCGGTATCGACTACATGAAATGGGCGATCGACTGCGCGCAGGCGCTTGGCGCAGACACGTTGAGCGGCCCGTTGCATTCGACGCTCGGGGCCTTCTCGGGCAGCGGGCCGACGGCGGCCGAGAAAAAACGTTCGATCGCTTCGCAACGCGCTATTGGCGACCATGCCGGCAACAAGAGCGTCACCATCGGGCTGGAGGCGCTCAACCGCTTCGAATGCTATCTGCTCAACACGATGGACGATTTGTCGGAGCATATCGACGCGATCGACCGGCCGCACATCAAGGCGATGTACGACACCTTCCATGCCAACATCGAAGAGGCCGACCCGATCGGCGCCTATACACGCAACCGCAAGAACGTCGTCCATATCCACATTTCGGAGAACGACCGCGGCGTGCCGGGCCGCGGTCACATCCCCTGGAAGGAGACTTTCTCCGCCATCCGCGAGAGCGACTATGACGATTGGCTGACGATCGAGGCGTTCGGCCGCTCGCTGAAGGATTTGGCCGCGGCCACCAAGGTGTGGCGCGACTTTTCCGAAGGCCCGGAAGCTGTTTACCGCGACGGCTACAGGCACATCAGGAGCGGCTGGAAGAAGGCGGCCTAACTGCCGCCGGCGCAACGCGGCCGTCACCCCTGGCCGGCCTGGATCCTGTTGTAGTCGTGGATCGTCCTGCTCAAGCGGCGGCGCAGGAAATTGGAAATGTTGTCGAAGATGAAAACGACGAGCAGGACCAAGAGCACCATGTAGAAGACATTGGCCCAGTTGGAGTTGGTGCGCATCGCTTCCCAAAGCTTCAGGCCGATACCGCCGGCACCGACAGCGCCGATGATCGTTGCGCCCCTGGTGTTGGATTCCCACTGGTAGAGCGTCTGGCTGATGAAGACCGGAATCACTTCCGGCAGCACGCCATAGCGCTGCACCAGCAAGCCGTTGGCGCCGGTCGACTGGATGCCCTCGCGCGGCTTGTCGTCGATGTTCTCGAGGCCTTCCGAATAGACTTTGCCGAGCGTGCCGATCTCGGTGAAGAAGATCGCGGCGCTGCCGGCAAGCGGGCCCGGGCCGAAGGCGCGGGTGAAGAACAGCGCCCAGATCAGCATGTCGACCGAACGCATGAAATCGAAGAAGCGCTTGAGCACCTGACTGATCACGCCGCTCGGGGTGATGTTGCGGGCGGCAAAGAAGGCGAGCGGGAAGGCGACGATGCCGCCGAGCAAGGTGCCGAGAAATGCCATTACGATGGTCTGGAACAGCTTCGTCCAGACATCGCCATGCTGCCACTGGGCGTTGTACCAGATATTGTCGGCGGCCAGCGTGATGTTAGATGTGCCCGGCTTGAGCTGGGGTCCGGACATCAGCAACGAGACCACCTCGCCGGGCGACTTGCCGAAGAAGGGCGAGCGTGTGTCGAAGACGAAATTCGCCCAGCCGAGGAAGCGCTTACGGACTTTGACGCGATCGACGGTTATGCGGACCTCGCCGGCAAAGCCCATCCTGGCGACGATTTCGTCGTCGTGTGCGGTGATCCAGTCCGGCACCAGGCCGGATATCACCGGCTTGCCGCTGGCCAAGGACACCGGCACCGTCTGGCCATTGGCGACCAGCGTCGCCTCGGTCTTGTCGAAGGTAACCGATTTGGCCCGGCCGGCGATCAGAATGGTGTAGGAGCCGTTCGCATTGGTGATAACCCAGTCGGGATGAGGATCTTCGCCCAGCGCGGAAAAACGCGGGTATTTGGGCGTGATCTGAGGCTGATCGAGACGGAATTCCGGCTGCAGATCGTAGCTGATCCATTGCGTCAGAAAGAGCGGCAGGCGCTCCCAGTGGGATTCCCTCAGAACTTGCGGCAGGCTGAAGAACCACAAGGTGTAGACGAGGTAGAGCAGGATGCCGGCGAACAGGACCAGCGGGCCGAAGCGTTTGTACAGGGGCCGCCGGAACACATGGGGGAAGCGCTCCTCGATCGACTGCATCTCATCGGCGGTCATTGCGGCCATGCTCAGGCGCCCATCATGAAAGCCTGCTCGCCGACGAGCTTGCGGCGAAGCCAGGCAGAGAACTGATCGACGAGGAAGATGGTGGTGAACAACAGCAGCACCAGAGCCAGCGTCTTGGCGCCGAAGCCGCGCGAGATGGAGAGCTTCAGCTCCTCGCCGATGCCACCACCCCCGACCGCGCCGATGATGGTCGAGATGCGGACATTGATCTCGATCCTGAGCAGCGTGTAGGACGTGAAATTGGGCAGCACCTGCGGCAGGGCAGCGAAGCGCATGCGATCGAACCAGTTGGCGCCGACGGCGCGCAGGCCTTCTTCGGCGCGCATGTCGATGTTTTCGTTGATCTCGTAGAAGAGCTTGCCGAGGGCGCCGATCGAATGCAGGCCGATGGCGATGATGGCTGCGACCGGGCCGGTCGAGAGGATGGCTGCGAACAGGCCGGCAATGACGATCTCCGGGAAGGCGCGAAGCAGTTCCATGAAGCGCTTGACGACGAGCCTGAGCACCGGACTGGGCGTCAAGATGCGCGCCGCGATGAAGGAGAAGGGCACCGCAAAGACGAAGCCGATGAAAGTGGAAACCAGCGCCACGTTGAGCGTAGTGAGCATCAGCTCGAAATATTCGGGTAGATAAAAGCCGCGCCAGAGATAGACGCGGCCAAGCGGGAAGTTGAACTCCTGGCTGCCTTTGTCGTGCGGCGATGCGATGTCGAACAGCGCGCGCCAGACGTCATTCCAGTCCTTGGGAACAAGCCAGCTAAGGAAATCCAGTATGTGCGGCAGCCGATCGAAGAAATGTCCGGCATTGGCCTCGTCGGCGAACCACATGGCTGTGCACATGGCAACAAGCAGCAAGCCGATGCCGAGCGCGGTGTAGAACCGGCGCAAGGACGTCTGGCGTCGCCAGGTGTCGGCCGTCCGCCGGGTCGCGTCTGAACGGATCGTGGCTGAGATGGTCATGATCGGCATGCAAGAAGGGCGGCGCTGGTAAGGCCGCCCTTTTCAATTGCATTCACCCGCCGATCGCGGCTTTGCGGGCTTCGACGATGACGCTGTAGAAGTCCGGCTTCACTGGAACGTAGCCAGTGAAATCGCCGCCTTCGATGGCTTCGAAGCAAGGCTTGTCCTTGGCCGGCAAGCTGGTGAAGAAGTTGGCGAGCTTGGCGCTCATATCGCCGCCGAGCGCGGTGCGCACGACCAGCGGGCCATTCGGGATCAGGCCGGAGCGCCAGACTTCGACGAAGTCGTTGGGGTCGACGGCGCCCTTGGCGACTTCCTTGTGGAAGGTGCCGGACGTGTAACCGTTCTTGAAGTCGCCGATGCCCGAGGAGTCGTCAACCGCCACGTCGACCTTGCCGTCGCGGACGGCGAGAAGGTTGTTCTCGTGGCCGCCATTGAACTGGGTCGAGGCGAAGAAGGTTTCGTTCGAAGCGCCGGTGTCCTTCGGGATCTGGGTCAGCGGGATCAGATAGCCCGACGTCGAATCCGGGTCGGCATAACCGAGCTTCTTGCCCTTGGCCGATTTGATGTCGGTGATGCCGGACGACTTCAGCGCCAGGCCTATCGAATAATAACCGGTCGCACCGTCGGTCTGCTGGGTGGTGAGGATCGGGGTCACCGCGTTCGGATCCTTGAGGTAGACGCTGGCATAGCCCGACGCACCAAGCTCGGCGAAATCGAGCGTGCCGCCGAGCAGGCCCTGGATGACGCCGTCGTAGTCGGCGGCCGGGAACAGCGAGACCTTCTCGAAGCCGAATTCGGACGTCAGGTGATCGGCGAGGCACTGAAAATTGCGCAGCCGGTCCGCTTCATTTTCACCGCCAAGGATACCGATGCGGAATTCCTTGATATCCTGGGCGTGAGCGGCACTGGCCGCGATGGCGAGCAATGAAACCGCGCCAAAAACCATCTTCCTGAACATTGGGTCTCTCTCCTTTGATCCGGCCTCGCGCCGGTTGCGATCGAATTTTGACGAGTGCCTTTGACGCGGGCGGCGATCAGGCCGTTCTCAATAACCAGGAAACGCTGGCTCGAGCGGTCCGGCGGATGCAGCGATTTTCTGTTTGATGGCGACACTGGTCGAGGTGATGGCCTCGGAGATTTCGCCGCCATTGCTGTCGGCGCCATAGACCATGCGCACCGCCTCGCGATTGAGGTCTTCGGGCGGGCCGTCGAAGACGACCTTGCCGGCGGCCATGCCGATGATGCGGTTGCAATAGTTGCGCGCCGTATCCAGCGTATGCAGATTGGTGATGACGGTGATACCCTCGCGCAAATTGATATCCTGCAGCGAATCCATCACCACTTTGGCGTTGAGCGGATCGAGCGAGGCAATCGGCTCGTCGGCGAGCAACACCTTCGGCTGCTGCATCATGGCACGCGCGATCGCAACGCGCTGCTGCTGGCCGCCGGAAAGCGTGCCGGCGGGCTGCAGCGCGGTGCGGGCGATGTCCAGGCGCTCGAGGGCTGCAACCGCCTCGGCGCATTCGTTGCGGGAGAACATGCCGAACAGGTTGGACAGGGTCGAGCGGTGGTTGAGCCGGCCGAGCAGCACATTGGTCAGCACATCGAGGCGCGGCACCAGATTGAACTGCTGGAAGATCATGGCACAGTCGCGTTGCCAACGCCGGAGCGGCGAGCCGCGCAACCCGGAAACCTCGACGCCGTCGAACAGGATGGATCCCTGGCTGGGATCGATGAGGCGGTTGATCATGCGCAGAAGGGTCGATTTGCCGGCGCCGGAGCGGCCGATGACGCCGACCATCTGTCCTTGCGGGATCGAGATGTGAACATTGCTGACGGCGGTGTTCTTGCCGAACCGGCGGGTGACGCCGCGGATTTCGAGCGTAGCTGACATGGTGCAGGCTCCAGTCCAATCGCAATTGAAGGTCTGTTAATCCTCGCTAGCGCAGCTACGTGAACCTGCGGTGTCTGATTGATGTCAGTTTTGTTACCGCCCACAGCCTGGAGCGGGGCGGGATCAACTCGGCGCGAGAAGCTCGAATGGTGAATGGTGATAAGAAAGGCTTTCCTGAGCCTCGAAATTTATTCGCTGCCCGCCATTACCATTCACGATCCTTAGCCACCATACTTCTCCAGAAAAGCCTCCGCCGACAGCTCCCGGAAATCGTCGAGCGCGGCGCGCAGCCTTGCATGATCCCAATCCCACCAGGCGAGCGCCTGATAGCGCTCCGCGGTGCGGCGGTCGAAGCGCTCGCGGATCGGCTTGGCCGGTACGCCGCCGACGATGGTGTAGGGAGCGACGTCCTTCGATACCACTGCGCCGGCACCGACCGCCGCACCGTCGCCAACGGTGACGCCGGGCAGGACGGTCGAGCCATGGCCGAGCCAGGTGTCGTGGCCGATGGTGACGCGTTTGGCGCGGCGCTGAGCGAAGAATTCGCTCTCGTGCTCGGCGTCGTCCCAATAGTCGGAGGCGCGATAGGTGAAATGGTGCAGCGTCGGCCGCCAGGTCGGATGATTGGTGGCATTGATGCGGACGCTGGCGGCGATGTTGGCGAATTTGCCGATTGTCGCGCACCAGACGCTGCAGTCCTGCATCATGTAGGAATAGTCGCCGATCATGCTTTCCGAAACCCGGCTTCGGTCGGCGATCTCGGTCCAGCGGCCGAGCGTCGAGTTCTCGATCTCCGCCGTCTCGTGGACCAGCGGGGCCTCCGACAATTTCCTGGTCATGCGGCGATTTTCCCAGCGGCGAAGGCGGTCACGTCTATGATGCGATCGGCGACGGCTTCGCGCACGTCGTAATCGTGGAAGATGCCGAGCAAAGCGACGCCCGCCGCCTTCTTGGCGGCGATCAGGGAAATCACCACGTCCCGGTTCTTCGCATCAAGCGAAGCGGTCGGCTCGTCGAGCAGCAGGATCGGATGCTCGGTGATGAAGCCGCGCGCGATGTTGACGCGCTGCTGTTCGCCGCCGGAGAACGTCGCCGGCGGCAGCGCCCAGAGTTTTTCCGGCAGGTTCAATTGGGCCAGCAAGTCGCGTGCCTTGCCGCGCGCGGCTTCGCGCTCCTCGCCGCGCTCGACCAGCGGTTCGGCGACGACATCGAGCGCCGAGACGCGCGGCACGGTGCGCAGGAACTGGCTGACATAGCCGATCGTGAGCCGGCGCACGGCTAGCACGGTGCGCGGGCTGGCCGTGGCGAAATCGATGAGCCCGTCCTCGTGCTGGACGATGATCTGGCCTGCGTCGACGGCATAATTGCCGTAGAGCATTTTCAGGATCGAGCTCTTGCCGGCGCCGGACGGGCCGCCGAGCACGGAGCATTCGCCGGCCCTGATCGCGAAAGAGACGCCGGCGACGACAGGCAGTTTGATGCCGTCGCGCAGATGCATGGTGAAGCTCTTGGCGACATCGGAGACGACGAGCGGGGTTGCCATCAGAGGGTGCTCCATTCGCCAGTCGTTTGCGGGCCAACACCCCCCTCTGGCCTGCCGGCAATCTCCCCCTCAGGGGGGGAGATTGGCTGTCGCATTCGGTTTCGCCATTCTCCTGTGTCGCAGAACGGGCGGGACATAAAAGCTGCCGATCTCCCCCCTTGAGGGGGAGATGGTCGGCAGGCCAGAGGGGGGTACGCCGGAGCAATCATCGTCACACCTGCAGAATCGAGGAGACAAGCAACTGGGTGTAGGGCGCGCGCGGATCGTCGAGGACGCGGTCGGTGAGGCCGCTTTCGACGACGCGGCCGTCCTTCATCACCATCATGCGCTGCGACAGCAGCCTCGCCACCGCAAGATCATGGGTGACGACGATGGCCACGAGACCGAGGTCGGTCACCAGCCCGCGCAGCAGATCGAGCAGGCGCGCCTGCACTGAGACATCGAGGCCGCCGGTCGGCTCGTCCATGAACACCAGCCGCGGCCCGGTGACGAGGTTGCGGGCGATCTGCAGGCGCTGGCGCATGCCGCCGGAAAAGGCGCGCGGCTCGTCGTCGATGCGGTCTTCGTCGATCTCGACACGCGACAGCCAGTCGACGGCCGTCGCGCGGATTTTTCCATAGTGACGGTCGCCGACCGCCATCAGCCGTTCGCCGACATTGGCGCCGGCCGACACCGTCATGCGCAGCCCGTCGGCGGGGTTCTGATGGACAAAGCCCCAGTCGGTGCGCATCAGGAAGCGGCGCTCGGCCTCGCTCATGCGGTAAAGCTCACGGAACTGGCCGTCGCGCATGCGGTAGCTGGCGGTGCCGGAACTGGGCAGCAGCCGAGTCGACAGGCAGTTGAGCAAAGTCGTCTTGCCGGAACCGGATTCGCCAACCACCGCCAGCACCTCGCCCGGCCACAGGTCAAAGGTGACGTTCTCGCAGCCGACGCGCGCGCCGTAGAATTTGGACAGCGCCGAAACGCGCAGCAGCGGTGCGTCCGTCATTCAGCCGGCTCCATTTTTCCTGGGGCAAGATGGGTCTCGGGCGCGAGGTGGCCGCGATGGCCTTCGGCGCGCCGCTTCTCGCAATGATCGGTATCGGAGCAGACGAACATGTGGCCGCCATGGTCGTCGAGGATGACCTCGTCGAGATAGACGTTCTCGGCCGCGCACAGCGCGCAGGGCTGGTCGAAGGTCTGCACTTCGAAGGGATGATCCTCGAAGTCGAGGCTGACCACCTCGGTAAAGGGCGGCAGTGCATAGATGCGCTTTTCGCGGCCGGCGCCGAACAATTGCAAAGCCGGCGAACGATGCATCTTCGGATTATCGAATTTCGGCGTCGGCGAGGGGTCCATGACATAGCGGCCCTCGACCTTGACCGGGTAGGCGTAGGTGGTGGCGATGCGGCCGTGCTTGGCGATGTCCTCGTAGAGCTTCACATGCATGAGGCCGTATTCCTCCAGCGCATGCATTTTGCGCGTCTCGGTCTCGCGCGGCTCGAGGAAGCGCAGCGGCTCGGGGATCGGCACCTGATAGACCAGCACCTGACCGGCACTCAGCGGATATTCAGGGATGCGGTGGCGCGTCTGGATGATGGTCGCCTTGGCCGTCTCGGTGGTGACCGCGACATTGGCGACCTTCTTGAAGAAGGCGCGGATCGAGACGGCATTGGTGGTGTCGTCGGCGCCCTGGTCGATGACCTTGAGAACATCGTCCGGTCCGATGATCGACGCCGTGACCTGGACGCCGCCGGTGCCCCAGCCATAGGGCATCGGCATCTCGCGCGAGGCGAACGGCACCTGATAGCCGGGGATGGCGATGCCCTTGAGGATGGCGCGGCGGATCATCCGCTTGGTCTGCTCGTCGAGATAGGCGAAGTTGTAGGTGGCGATGTCGGTCGGTTGTCCGGTCATTCCGCGGCCTGCCTTTTCTCGTCGGCCTTGCCGGCGTTTTCGCGGGCGTCGTGCGCGGCGCGCATGCGGCGCACGAGGTCGAGTTCGGCCTGGAAATCAACATAGTGCGGCAGCTTCAGATGCTCGACGAAGCCGGTCGCCTGGACATTGTCGGAATGCGAGATGACGAACTCTTCGTCTTGCGCGGCGGCGACAACATCTTCGCCGAATTCGGTTGCACGAAGAGCGCGGTCGCATAGCGCCATGGCCATCCCCTTGCGCTCGCCCTGGCCGAAAACGAGGCCGTAGCCGCGGGTGAATTGCGGCGGCGCCTTGGCCGAGCCCTTGAACTGGTTGACCATCTGGCATTCGGTGACGCGGATGCTGCCGATCGGCACGGCAAAGGGCAGTTCCGGCACGTCCAGTTCCAGTTCGACCTCGCCGATGCGAACCTCGCCGACGAAAGGGTGGCTGCGCGCATAGCCGCGCTGGGTGGAGTAGCCGAGCGCCAGCAGAAAACCCTCGTCGCCGCGTGACAGCGCCTGCAGGCGGATGTCGCGCGCCATCGGGAATTCCAGCGGCTCGCGGGTGATGTCGCCGGGGACATGATCCCCAGGCATGTCGCCGTCGGGCTCGATCAGGCCTTCGCGGGCGAGGATCGCGGAGACGCGCGGCATCGCCTCCGCTTCGCCTGCACGCTGCTCCGGTTCGGCGACATCGCCGCCGGCGGCAAGCTCGGGATCGAGCAGGCGATGGGTGTAGTCGAAAGTCGGGCCGAGCAGCTGACCGCCGGGCAGGTCCTTGTAGGTCGCCGACACCCGCCGCTCGACCAGCATTGTGCCGGTGTCGATCGCCCTGGTGTAGCCGAAGCGCGGCAGCGTCGTGCGATAGGCGCGAACCAGGAAGATCGCCTCGATCATGTCGCCGCGCGCCTGGACGATGGCGAGTGCCGCCAATTCCCTGTCGTAGAGCGAACCTTCGCCCATCACGCGGTCGACGCCGAGCGCCAGCTGCTCAACGATCTGGTCGAGGCGAAGTGCGGGCACCGAGCGGTCGCCGCGCCGGCGGTCGGCGAGCAATTTGTGGGCGTTGCGGATGGCCGCTTCACCGCCTTTTACCGCGACATACATCCTACGCCTCCATCGTCTTAATGCGCGTCGTGCGCGGCAGGCAGGCAATTGCGTCGGACGTGGCGAGGATGATGTCGACACCCCGCGGAAAGCGCTGATTGTTCTGCTTCCATTGCTCGACGAAATGACGCGGCATTTGCGCCGGCGCGATCGTCGCCGTCTTCTCGATGCCCGGGCCTTCGAGCAGCAGCGGAGCGCCGGAGACGAGATCGCCGACCTCAAGGATCAGCGTCGTCGAACGATCGGGATAATCCTGGGTGCCTTGCGAAAACCCGTCGAGCGCCATCATCTCGGCCGGCGTGGCAATCAGCGCGAAATGCGCGTCGGCCGGGGTGTTGGCCAGCGGCGCGCCGGTATGGAAGCCAAGCCAGGATTTCACCGCCGCCGACCCCTGCAAAGCCGGGTCGAGCCAGAGCGGCGTGTCGTTGTCGCACAGCGCCAGAGCAATGGCACCGGCGGTGGCCGACAGCGGCACGGGGGGGTGGGCGAGGGCCGGCAAGGGCTGCACGCTGCCCGGCCGCGCCATCGCGTCCATCACAGCGCGGAATACGGTCTGCGCGTTGAATACCGGATCGGCGAAGCCGCCTTCGATCGATTGAGTGGCGAGGTCCATCAGTCTTCTCCGCGCACCATTGTGAAGAAATCGACCTTGGTCGCCGCCGTCTCGGCGCGGCGCTGGTCACGGGCCTTGGCCAGTGCCGCCTGCAAGGGCGCGACGAGCCTGGACTCGACCCCGTTGCGGTGGGCCGGGTCCTGCCACAGCGCATCGGCGATTGCTGCCAGCCTTGCCTTCTGCTTGTCGCGGCCGAGCGCATAGCAGTGGCCGACATGGCCGGACGCAAGCCGCACCGTGGCACGGGTGACCGTCGCCTCGCCGACATTGAACGGCGCGCCGCCGCCGCCGATGCGGCCGCGTACCGTAACTAGGCCGGTTTCGGGGCCACGCAGAAGTTCAGCTTCGGAAGGCAGGCCGGCTTCGTCCCAGAGGCGGACAATGTCGTCGCCGGACGATTGCGCCAGCGTCGCCATTACGGCCCTGCGCTCGGCCTGCTCTCGCGCTTCCCGTCCTCGCATGGCTGCTACTCCTCGTTTGCGTGCATTTGTCTATTGATATAGACAACTATACAAATTATATCTATTATCTAGCGTGTGTCTATGACGTGTACGTGACACGGGCCAAAAGGTCGGCGCAAAGATTGGGGCGGGAAATGATCGGGCAAGCCAACAGCATCGAGCGGCGCAGCGGTGTCGCGCTATGGCGGCAGATCGCCGACCAGATCCTGCATTCGATCGCCGTCGGCGATTTTCCCGAGAATGCCGCGCTGCCGCCTGAGGTGGCACTTGCCGAACGCTATGGTGTCAACCGCCATACGGTGCGCAGCGCTATCGCAGCGCTGGTGCAGGAGGGTGTGCTCAAGGCGGAGCAAGGGCGTGGCACCTTCGTGCTGTCGCGAAAGCGGCTGTCCTATCCGATCGGCGCCCGCACCCGCTTTTCCGAGGGATTGCAAGGACAGGCGTCAGAGCGGCATATCACCTTGCTCGCGTCGTCGGTCGAGCCAGCCAACCGTCGTGTCGCAGAGGGCTTAGGCCTTGTGCAGGGGGCCGACGTGATACGCCTGGAAACGCGGGGCGAAGCCGATGGGATGCCGGTGTCCCGCGCTGCCGGCTGGTTCGATGCCAGGCGCTTTGCCGGCATCGATGCTGCCATGGCAGAAACCGGTTCGATCACGGCATCGCTGGCACGTTTCGGCATCGACGACTATCTCCGGCAATCGACCGTGCTGTCGGCGCGCCATGCCGATGCCGCCGACCTTGCCGACCTCGACCTGCAGCCCGGCGCCATCGTGCTGGTGACGGTCGCCGTCAACGTCACGCCCGACGGTCAGCCGATCCAGTTTTCGGAGTCGCGCTTCCCGGCCGAGCGGATCGAACTCAGACTGTCGGCGCTTTGAGACGCGGCTATCGTTGTGTCATCCGACCTGGATGACCGCCTTGATCAGCCCGGATTTCTCATGTGCCCAGCGGGCGAGGTCGCGCAGCGTCTCGCCAAGCGTGGTGCGGTGGGTGACTAGCTTTGCCAGCGGCACCGCACCGTTGCGGATTGAAGCGGCGACATGGTCGAAATCGGCGCGCAGAGCGTTGCGGCTGCCGATCAGCATCATCTCGCGCTTGTGGAATTCGGGATCGGAAAAGGCGATGTCGTCCTTGACGACGCTGACCAGCACCAGCGTGCCGCCATGCGCGACATGGGCGAAGGCCGACTGCACCGACTGGGTGTTGCCGGTGGCGTCGAAGACCACGTCAAAACCATCGCCGTCGGTCGCCTGTCGCACCAGATCGGCGGCGGCTCCCCGCGAACCGTCGAGGGTCGCGAAGCCGAGTCCGCTTTCGGCAAAGCCAAGCCGTTCAGCGCTCATGTCGAGCAGCGTCACGTCGAGCCCGGCGATCCGGGCGAACAGCGCCGTGCCGAGGCCGATCGGGCCGGCGCCGATGACCAGGGTACGCGCGCCCGATTGAGCCAGCGAGCGCCGCACCGCATGCGCCCCGATCGCCAGGAATTCGACGGCGGCCGCATCGGCCAGCGACAGGCCGTTTGCCGGATAAAGATTTTGCGCCGGCACCAGGATCTGCTCGCACATGGCGCCGTCGCGATGGACGCCGAGCACCTCGATCCTGACGCAGCAATTCGGCTTGCCTTGCCGGCAGGCGATGCATTTGCCGCAGGCGAGATAGGGATTGACGATCACCGCTTCGCCTATTGCCAGATCGACGCCTTGGCCGGTCTCCAGCACGGTCCCCGAGACTTCATGGCCCATGATGCGGGGATAGGCGAGGAACGGGTGCTTGCCTTCAAAAATGTGATAATCGGTGCCGCAGATGCCGACATGACTGACCGCAACCAGCGCCCAGCCCGAGGGCGGCGCGCCAGGCGCCGGGCGATCTTCGAGGACAAGTTCGCCGGGCGAGCGGCAGACGACGGCTTTCATGCTTCAATCCAGTCGGTTCATGGCACCGCCGGCTCTGCTGTTGCGAGGCCGGCGGCTGTTAGGGGCGATCTATTTGCCGCGGCGGCGCAGCCCGTCGAAATAGACGATGACGATGATCAGCACGCCGGTGATGATGCGCTGCCAGAAGGCGTTGACGTTGAGCAGATTGGCGCCGTTGTTGATGGTGGCAAGGATGAAGGCGCCGAGCAGCGGCCCGTGCACGGAGCCGACAGCGCCGAACAGCGACGTGCCGCCGATCACCGAAGAAGCGATCGCCTGCAATTCCCAGCCCTCGGCCTGCGTCGGATTGCCGATGCCGATGCGGGACGCGAGCAGCACGCCGACGAAGGCCGCACACAGCCCCGACAATGTATAGGCCATGTAGATTGTGCGCTGGACGTTGACGCCCGACAGACGCGATGCCTCGGCGTTGGAGCCGACCGAGAACAGGTAGCGGCCCCAGCGGCTGTGGTGCAGGAAGATGTAGGCCGGAATGCCGACCAGGATCACCATCCAGAACAGATTGGGGACGCCGACGAAGGAACTGCGCGAGAACGTCTGGAAGGCGTCGTTGTTGATCGAGATCGAGTTGCCGTTGGTCATCAACAGGCCGATGCCACGCAGCGAGGTCAGCGTCGCCAGGGTGATGATGAAGGGTGGCAAGCCCATCTTGACGATGCCGAAGCCATGGAACATGCCAATGGCGACGCCGACCAGCAAGGTAATCAGGATGGCTAGGAAAACCGGTGTGCCGGCGTTGATCAGCATCGCGACGATGACGGTGGCGAAGCCGACAACGGCGCCGACGGAAAGGTCGATGCCGCCGGTGATGATGACGAAGGTCTGGCCGACCGCCAGGATGGCGATCATCGACCCTTGCCGCAACAGGTTCGAGATGTTGTTGGCCGAGGCGAAGCTCGGCGTCGCCACCGACAGGATGATCCACAAAAGAACCAGCAGTGCCAGCAGTGTCAGCCCGAACAGGGCGTTGTAGTTGCGTTTCGGCCTTTCGGCAGCGATCGCCTCGGTGCTCATATCCGTCCTCCCGGTCTTTCTTGTTTCTCGGCCAGCGCCTGGGTGAGGATCTCCTCGTGATCAGCGGTATGAAACCCATGCGTGGCCACCAGCTTGCCGCGCCGGAACACGTGCAGCGTGTCGGCGAGCTCATAGACCTCGGGCAGGTAGGACGAGATCAGAATGATGCCGGCGCCCTTGGATAACAGCGCGCCAAACAGGCGGTAGATCTCGGCCTTGGTGCCGACATCGACGCCGACGGTCGGCTCGTCGAAGATGAACAGCTTGGCGCCGTGCGCGAGCCATTTGCCGATGACGATCTTCTGCTGATTGCCGCCGGACAGGCTGGAGGCCAGCGCACTTCGCGTCGGCGTCTTGATGCGCAGGTCGGCGATCTGGCGATCGGCCTGGGCTTTTTCCTGCGCGCGGGAGATCAGCAGATTGCTTGAGATGCGCTTGTAGATCGGCAGATTGAGGTTGAGCCCGACCGGCAGGTTGAGGCAGAGGCCCTGGTCGCGGCGGCTTTCCGGGGCCAGCGCCATGCCGAGCCTGATCGCGTCATGTTCTGAATTGACCTTGACCTCCTTGCCCTCCCAGAGGATCTGGCCGGCCGCCTTGCGGTGGCGGCCATAGAGCGTGGTGACGAACTCGCTGCGGCCGGCGCCGATCAGCCCGTAGAGGCCGACGATCTCGCCGGCGCGGACGGACATCGAGACATTTTCGAAACCCTTGCCGGACAGGTTCCTGGTTTCTACAAGCATCGCGCCCGGGGTGAAATGCTCCTTGTGGTAGACCTGCTCGATCGAGCGGTTGATCATCATCTTGACCAGCTCGGCGTCATTGGTCTCGGCGATATTCCTGGTGCCGACCAGCGTGCCGTCGCGCAGCACCGAGACGCGGTCGGCGAGCTCGAACACTTCTTCCATGCGATGGCTGATGTAGATGATGGTGACGCCTTCGCCCTTCAGCCGGCGGATCAGCGTGAACAGCTGGTCGGCCTCCTTGCGGGTGAGGTAGGCGGTCGGTTCGTCGAAGATCAGGAATTTGGTGCCGCGCACGGTGGCGCGGGCGGCGGCGATCAACTGCTGCTGACCGATGGTCAGGTCACCCAGCTTGACATGCGCCGGCAGGTCGAAGCCGAGATCGTCGATGATCTTCTGCGCCTGCCTGACCATCGCCCGCTGCTGCAGGATACCGAAACGGGAATCCTCCTCGCCGAGGAACATGTTGGCGGCGACGGTGAGATGGCGGCACAGGACGACTTCCTGATGCACGGCATTGATGCCGAGCGCCATCGCCTCATGCGGCGTCGCCAATGCGGCAGGCTTGCCCTCCCAGATGACGTCGCCGGAGGTGCGCGGCATGACGCCGGTCAGAAGCTTGATCAGGGTGGATTTGCCGGCGCCGTTCTCGCCGACGATGGCGTGGATTTCGCCGGCCTTGAAGGCGAGGTCGACCGGCTTCAGCGCGTGAGTGCCGGGATAGCGCTTTTCCAGCCCGCGGAGTTCGAGGATGGTCCTGCCCGGTTCAAGCGTTGGAGCCGGATGGAGTTCCTGCGCCGTCGACATCATGACAATCCTCCCAGATTGGCCCCCAAAGATTGGCCTCGCGATTGGCACGAGTGGGATGTTTCCGGGGCGAAAAGGCCCCGGAAACAGTTCACAGCGGCGATGCTCAGTCGAGCTTCGGGTTGAGCAGCGCGTCGATCTTCGGATCCTTCATGTTGGCCTTGGTAACCAGGTTGGCGCCGGTGTCGACATTGGCTTCGACCTTCTCGCCCTTCGAGGCGGCAAGCGCCGTCTTGATGCCGTCATAGCCCATCCGGTACGGATCCTGGACGACGAGCGCCGAAATGACGCCGTCATTGAGGAACTTGATCAGCTTCTCGTCGCTGTCGAAGCCGACCAGCCCGACCTTGCCTGCGAGGCTGTTCTCGGCGATCGCCTGACCGACGCCCTGCGCCATGATCAGGTTGGAGGCGAAGATGCCCTTGAGGTTGGGGTTGGCGGTGATCAGGTCGGTGGCGATGTTGAGGCCGGTGGTGGCCTGGCCGTCGGCGTATTTGTCGGCGACCAGCTTGAGGCCGGGATATTTGGCGGCGAGCTGTTCCTTAAAACCCTGGGCGCGCTGTTCGAGCGAGCCGGCGCCCGGAAGCGCGGTGATCAGGGCGACGTCGCCCTCGACCTTGCCGCCATTGGCTTCGCCGATGGCTGCGGCAAGGCCGTCAGCGGCGACGCGGCCGCCCTGAATGTTGTCGGTGGTCAGGAACGAGGTGAAGGCCTTGGAGTCGGCACCGGAGTCGATACCGATGATCTTGACCTTGGTGGCGGCCTCGTCGATCGGCTTGCCGAGCGCCTTGGCTTCGGTCGGCGCGATGACGACGGCGGCCGGGTTGCCGGCGACGGCATTTTCGAGGATCGAGATCTGGCCGTTGACGTCGGTCTCGGCCTGGGCGCCGAGCTCCGGCACGTTGACGCCCAGGTCCTTGCCGGCCTTGCGGGCGCCGGCCAGAACGATCTGCCAGTAGAAGGACGTGGTGTCCTTGACGATGATCGGAATGGTCACGTCGGCCGCGGATGCCGGGCCCGAATGCATCACGCCGGCAAGCATCGAGGCGGCTGTGAGTGCCACGAAGGCGCGGCGATTGAGAATGCTGGTCACGAATTTCATTAGGAGTCCTCCCTAAGTCGCCCGGTGAATGTTATGGAAGCTCCATTCGGATGGCGCGGCCGAAACGGAACTTTATCAATAAAAAACATTTACCGCATTTTGATAATGCATCATCTTGGTAGGCGCAAGCGCTGTTTGATGCCTGCCTCGGATGGCTGGGCGGAAGAGTTTTTTCTGTCGGAACTCCGCTGCCAATCTCCTCCAATATGTCGCATGGAATATTAATTCCATCACTCAGTCAATATGGAATGTTCATTCTTTTTTCGGGGATGTACGAACTGCGACACCTGGCGATCACGTCAGGTGTTCGCGACTGTCGCGAGCGGTCCGGCTTAGAGCGTCGCGCCGAGGTGCCAAGGCACGAACTCGTTGTCGCCGTAGCCGAATTCCTCGCTCTTGGTCTTGCGGCCCGAAGCTGTCTCGACGATCAGTTCGAAGATCTCGCGGCCCATGCCGGCAATGGTCTTTTCGCCCGAGGCGATGACGCCGCAATTCACGTCCATGTCCTCTTCCATGGTGTGGTACATGGTCGAGTTGCTGGCGACCTTGATCGACGGCGTCGGCCGGCAGCCGAAGCAGGAGCCGCGGCCGGTGGTGAAGACGATGACGTTCGCGCCACCCGCCACCTGGCCGGTGGCCGAGACCGGGTCGTAGCCGGGCGTGTCCATGAACACCAGCCCGTGCCCGGTGACCTTTTCGGCATAGCCGAAGACGCCGTTGAGCGGCGTCTGGCCGCCCTTGGCGACCGCGCCGAGCGACTTTTCCAGGATGGTGGTCAGGCCGCCGCGCTTGTTGCCCGGCGAGGGATTGTTGTCGATGGATGCGCCATGCTTGGCGACATGGTCTTCCCACCATTTCACGTAGCCGTCGAGCTTGGCGGCGATCTCGGGAGTTGCGGCGCGATAGGCAAGCAGGTGCTCGGCGCCGTAGATCTCCGTCGTTTCGGAGAGGATGCCGACGCCGCCGACGCCGGCCAAAATGTCGACGGCCGCACCCAGCGCCGGGTTGGCAGTGATGCCGGACATGCCGTCGGAGCCGCCGCATTGCAGGCCGACGACGATCTCGCTGACCGGGATCGGCTCACGCTGAAGCTTGCCGACCTCTTCGGCGATCTCGGCCAGCACGACCAGCGCCTTCTCGACCGATTTGCGCGAGCCGCCGGCTTCCTGGATGTTGAAATGGCGTTTTCCCGCGGCGACGCCCTTCTGGCCATAGAGGGTGAGCTGGTTGACCTCGCAGCCGAGCCCGACCATCAGCACGCCGCCGAAATTCGGATGACGTGCATAGCCGGCCAGCGTACGGTGCAGCACCATCATGCCATCGCCGGTGGCGCTCATGCCGCAGCCCTGGCCGTGGACGATCGGGACGAAGCCGTCGATGCCGGGATATTGCGGCAGAAGCGTGCGGTTCGCCGCGTCGGCGATGGCATGGCAGACGGTGGCCGAGCAATTGACGCTGGCGAGAATGCCGATGAAGTTGCGCGTGCCGGCACGGCCGTCGGCACGGCGGTAGCCCATGAAGGCGCGGGCGCGGTCGGCCTCGGTCGCGTGCACGGCCTCGCTCGGCGGCACCACCGGCAAACGCCCGCTTTCGAAGACCAGATTGTGCGAATGGACATGCTCGCCGGGCGCGATATCCTGCGTGGCACGGCCGATTGCCTGGGCGTATTTGACCACGGCTTCGCCGGCGGCAATCGGCTTGATCGCCACCTTGTGGCCCGGCTCGATCAGCGCGGCGGCGGCGGCGCCGCCCGGCAGTACGGTGCCGATCTCGATGCGGCCATTGGCGACCGCGACATTGTCGGCGGGAGACAGAAGAATGCTGTTTGCGGCGTTCACGGGAGCTTCCTGGGTATGTTCCTGGGTGCGCGAGCGGATTGACACGCGGCTCTTAACATATAATGTCTTTTATCGTGAAAAAACATTTTTGCGTCAATTGTTTTTTCGCCAGAGCGCGACGCGTCTTTTGGATGCGCGACGTAGGCTCTACAACCAAAACTAGCGTTGCGCATGATGTTTTCCGAAGCGATTCCGATTTCATGCGCGAGAAAAGCTTCACGCCGGCCGCAAACGCCGGCGCGCCACGGGGCAGGGGATGTCGAAGAGCAACAACGTATACAAGGACGCCTATAATCGCGGTCTTAGGCTGCTCGACGAAACCAGGAGCCTGCCTTCGGAGCCGGAGCTGGGCACGCTGCTCGGCGTCAGCCGCACGACCGTCCGCACCATCCTTGCCCGCATGGAAGAGACCGGGCTGATCGATTGGAACAAGCGCAGCAAGACGGTTCTGCGCGAGCCGCGGCCGGACGATTTTTTTCCCGAGGAAGAGACCGACACGCTGGCCGAGATCATCGAACGCTCCTTCATGCGGCGGCTGCTTGCCGGTGGCGCCGAGGCCGGCATGCAGATCAACGAACTCGAACTGGCGCGCGAGATCGGCGTCGGCACCACCAGCGTGCGCGAATTCCTGATCCGCTTCTCGCGCTTCGGCCTGATCGAGAAGCGCCGCAACAGTCATTGGGTGCTGAAAGGCTTTACCCGCGCCTTCGCGCTGGAGCTGACCGAAATCCGCGAGATGTTCGAACTGCGCTCGGCCGCCGCCTTTGCCGCTCTGCCCGAGGACAGCCCGGTCTGGGCCGACCTCGACAGCCTGGAAGACGAGCATCGCCTGCTGGCGCGCGAGATCGCCGTGCGCTTCAACGCGTTCTCCGAGCTCGACGAGCGCTTTCACCGGCTGATCCACCGCGCCTCGCACAACCGCTTCATCGTCGATTTCTACGACGTCATCGCCATGATCTTCCACTACCACTACCAGTGGAACAAGGCGCAGGAGCGCGAGCGCAACGAAGTCGCGGTCCAGGAGCATCTCGCCTATATCGCCGCGCTCAAATCGCGCGATCTCGCCAAGGTCGACGCCGCCTGCCGCAAGCACCTGAAATCGGCCCGCCACACGCTGCTGACGTCGATCCCGGAGGGCAGGCAGCCGCTGCGCGCGTGATTGTGTTGCGTTGCCGCAGCAACGTTTTGGCGATTTTCCGGCCGCCGGCTCCGTGCTAGAGAGCTGACGTTGCTGCGTGAAGAGGCTGGTTCTTGACCATACGCCGGAGACGATGGAGCATGCCGGTCGCGTTCGCCGCGGCCTGGCTTTTCGTGCTCCAGTCGATGTTCGGCGCGTTTGCTTCCGGCATCGAGCCGAACGCCTCGCAATTCGATGCTTTCGGCAACACGATCTGCACCCATGACGGTGCGGCGCAACTCCCGGCAGGGGATCCGCATCAGCAGCACATGCCGGCTTGCTGCATGCTTGGCTGCAACCTCGTTTCGGCGGTCTACGCGCCGCCCGATGCCACCGGGAGCCTGTCTCGCAGCCCTTCCGTCGAAACCATCGCCTTTTTCCTGCCGGCCTTCCGGCATCGCGATTTCGCCCGCGCCCGCACTCCGTCCAATCCGCGCGCACCACCGGCGACGGCCTGATCCGTTCTGGTTTGCGCCGCGCACACCCTTGGCCGGCGCGTTTATCGACATCGTTCGCGACCGGCATCGGCGCGATCTCTTAAAATCCACGGAGCAATCATGTCTCACTCTTTTCGCGCTGCCGCATCCAGCCGCAGGCGCTTCTCACTGGGTAGTTTCGAGCAGCGTCTCGGCGTCGCCCTTTGCGTTCTTGCCCTCCTGTTCGCCAACGCCCAGACGGTGTTGGCACATGAGTTCAAGCTTGGCGGTCTCGAGATCGGGCACCCCTGGTCGCGCGCCACGCCAGCCGGCGCCAAGGTAGCCGGCGGCTACTTCACCATCACCAACACCGGCAGTGCGCCGGATCGCCTGCTGTCGATCACCTCCGACATTTCGGTTAAGGCCGAACTGCACGAGATGGGCGTCAGCAATGGCGTCATGACCATGCGGCCGGTCACCGGCGGCCTCGAAATCCCGGCCGGCGGCAAGGTCGCGCTGGCGCCTAAGGGCTATCATCTGATGTTCATGGATTTGAAGCGGCGGCCCAAGGAGGGCGAAATGTTCTCCGCCACGCTGACCTTCGAGAAAGCCGGGCCCGTGCAGATTGAATTCGCCGTGCAAGGCATCGGCAGTGCGGCACCCCAGGACGACGACTGACTTGGCCGCTTCGAGAGGTACCATCATGAAGAAATCTCTTTTGCCCGGCTGCGTGCTTCTTGTTCTCGGGACCAGCGCGGCCTTCGCCCACATCACGCTCGAAACGCCGGAGGCGGCGGTCGGCTCGACCTACAAGGCGGTTCTTCGGGTGCCGCATGGCTGCGAGGGCAAGGCAATGACCGCCTTGCGCGTGCAGATCCCGGAAGGGGTGCTCTCGGTCAAACCGATGCCGAAGCCGGGCTGGACGCTGCAGGTCAAGAACGGCAAATACGAGAAGTCCTACCAGCTCTACGGCCAGGCAGTGACCAGCGGCGTCAAGGAGGTCGACTGGAGCGCCGGCAGCCTGCCGGACGAATTCTACGACGAATTCGTCTTTCGCACGACACTGGCGTCCGACCTGCCGGCAGGCCAGACGCTGCATTTCCCGGTGGTGCAGGAATGTGACGGCGTCGCCGATCGCTGGATCGAAATTCCGGCGGTCGGGCAGGCTGAGGACGCGCTGGAATTTCCGGCGCCCGGCCTCAAGCTGCTGCCGAAGAAGTGAGCTCCAGCGGCGCGCTTTGGCGGATGAGCGCGCCGCTGCTCTTGGCGGTGAGATGAGCGCGGCATCCTTCCTGCGGCGAGCTTGCATGGCCGGCAACCATTCTGGCCGGCTTGTGGCTGGCCTGCTCGCCGCCATCGTGCTGCTCGCCGTAATTGCCATGCCTGATCCGGCCTTCGCCCATGCGGCGCTGATCAAGGCCGAGCCGGCTGACGGTGCGGTGCTGGCGCAGAGCCCGTCGCAGATGTCGCTGACCTTCAGCGAGCCGGTTTCGCCGCTGGTGCTGACGCTGGTGCGGCCCGACGGCACGGCGGTCCCGCTGAGCTCTTTCCAGCTCAGCGGCCAGACCGTCGAGATCGACAATCCGCAGGCGCTGACATCCGGCACGCATGTGCTGAGCTGGCGAGTGATCTCCGCCGACGGGCATCCGGTCGGCGGCTCGGTGCTGTTCTCGGTCGGCGCACCGAGTGCTGCGCCGGCCGCCTCCGAAGCCGTCGACCGGGGGCTTCGAACGGCGATCTGGATCGGCAAGGTTTTTCTATATATCGGCCTGTTTTTCGGCGTCGGCGGTGCCTTTGCGCTGGCCTGGCTGGCGCAAGGCGGTCGATCCGGCCAGCGCCTGATCGTCGCGGCAATCCTGTGCGGGCTGGCCGCCGCACCCCTGTCGCTCGGCATGCAGGGGCTGGATGCGCTTGGCGCGCCGCTTGCCCGGCTGGCGCAGCCGGTCATCTGGCAGACCGGGCTGGGCACCAGCTTCGGCTGGACGGTGCTGATCGCGCTGATGGCGCTCGGCCTCAGCCTATTATCGCTGGTCGTGCCGCCCGCCGACGCAAAGCCGCTCGCCTTGGCCGGACTGGCTGGCGTCGGCGCAGCACTTGCCGCCAGCGGGCATGCCAGTGCCGCCGAGCCGCAATGGCTGACCAGGCCGATGGTGTTTCTGCACGGAACTGGTATCGCCGTCTGGGCCGGGGCGCTGGCGCCGCTTGGTCTTGCCTTGAAACGGCAGCCGGCCAAAGCCGGGCCATTGCTGCGACGGTTTTCGCGAGCGATCCTGTTCGTCGTGGCCGTGCTTGCGGCAGCCGGCATCGTGCTCGCCGTCATCCAGGTGCAAACGCCGTCGGCGCTGGTCCACACCGCTTATGGCCGGCTGCTGCTGCTCAAGCTCGTGCTGCTCGTCTTTCTGTTCACGCTCGCCGCCGTCAACCGCTTCAAGCTCACGGCCTCGGCCGAGGCAGGAAATACGGAAGTCCAGCGGCGGCTGGCCCGCTCGATCGCCATCGAGGTGCTGATCGTGGTGGCGATCTTCGGAGTTGGCGCCGGCTGGCGCTTCACGCCGCCGCCGCGGGCGCTGGCAATCGCCGCGGCACAGCCGGCATCGGTGCATATCCACACGCAGCAAGCGATGGCCGATCTCAGCATTGCGCCCGGCCACACCGGACCTGTTGCTGCTTCGATCTTCATCATGACCGGCGATTTCGGCCCGCTCGACGCCAAGCAGGTGACGCTGGTGCTGTCAAAGCCCGATTCCGGCATCGAGCCGATAAAACGCCCTGCGACGAAGCCCGGCGACGGCACCTGGCGCGTCGACGATCTCGTCATTCCGATCGCCGGCCGGTGGACGGCGCGGCTCGATATCCTGGTCTCCGATTTCGAGATGGTGAAGATAGAGGCGCCGATCGACATCAGGCCGTGACGAGAGCGCTGGTCCGCGCAACACAATTCGGCGAGACGGTTGACGCGGCCTTGAAGGCCCGTCAATCATCGTCATCAAGAATGGGCATCCAACCCAATCGCGGCTCAAAGCAACAAGATCCGAAAGCAGGGAAGAAACAATGGAAAAAGCCGAAATCGGCCTGATCGGCCTTGGCACGATGGGCTCCAACCTGGCGCTCAACATCGCCGAGAAGGGGCACCGCATCGCCGTCTTCAACCGCACGGCGGCGCGCACCGATGCCTTTGTCGAAAATGCCGGCGCGCTCAGGGATAGGGTGGTGCCCTGCTACAGCCTCGAGGAACTGGCCGCCGCGATCCGGCCGCCGCGGCCGATCATCATCATGGTGCTGGCCGGCAAGCCGGTCGACGAGCAGATCGCGGCATTGCGCGGCGTGCTGTCGGCCAACGACATCGTCATCGACGCCGGCAACGCCAATTTCCGCGATACGATGCGGCGCTTCTCGGAGCTTACCGATTCGGGCCTGACCTTCATCGGCATGGGCGTGTCCGGCGGCGAGGAGGGCGCACGCCACGGTCCCTCGATCATGGTCGGCGGCACCGAAGAGTCCTGGAAGCGCGTCGAAAAGGTGCTGACCGCGATCTCGGCCAAGTTCAAGGGCGAGCCTTGCGCGGCGTGGCTTGGCACCGACGGCGCCGGCCATTTCGTCAAGACCATCCACAACGGCATCGAATATGCCGACATGCAGATGATCGCCGAGATCTACGGCATCTTGCGTGACGGGCTCGGCATGGGGCCGAAAGAAATCGCTGAGGTGTTTTCCCAGTGGAACACGGGCCGGCTCAACTCGTACCTGATCGAGATCACCGCCAAGGTACTGGCCGCCGACGACCCCAAGACCGGCAAACCGGTGGTCGACATCATTCTCGACCGCGCCGGCCAGAAAGGCACCGGCAAATGGTCGGTGATCGAGGCGCAGCAGCTCGGTATCCCGGCCACAGCGATCGAGGCGGCTGTGGCGGCCCGCGTGCTGTCGTCGATCAAGGACGAGCGGCTGGCCGCCGAAAAGGCCTATGGCGGCGGCGTGAGCAAGATTTCCGGAGACAGGGACGCGCTGCTCGGCGATCTCGAGCTGGCGCTGTTTGCCGGCAAGATCGCCGCCTATGCGCAAGGGTTCGCGGTGATGAGCGGCGCGTCGAAGGAATTCAACTGGAACCTGCCGATGCCGGTCATCGCCAAGATCTGGCGGGCCGGCTGCATCATCCGCTCGCAATTGCTGGATACGATGGCGGAGGCCTTCGGCGCCGGCGGCGCAGTCACCAACCTGTTGATGGCGCCGGCCTTCGTTTCATTGATGCAGGAGGCCCATCCGTCGCTTCGCCGTGTCGTGGCAAGTGCAGCCGAAGCGGGCTCGCCGGTGCCGGCCCTGTCATCGGCGCTTGCCTATTTCGACAGTTACCGGCAGGGCCGCGGCACCTCGAACCTGATCCAGGCGCAGCGCGATTTCTTCGGCGCGCACGGCTTCGAGCGCATCGACGGGCAGGGCGCTTTCCATGGCCCATGGGGGAGTGGGGCGGCGGGTTAGCGCCCTATTTCGGCCGTCCAAGCCGCCTCGGCGACTTCCCAATAGCTGCCGTTCTTTCGCCGGGGCAACGCCGCAACTGTCTGCTGCGCATCATAGCGCGTCCAAAAGCAAGGCACCCCGAGCCGATCCGACCAATGCTTGTGGCAGCTTCGGCGCGCGCCGCTATCCGACCACGAAAAAAGCGTGACCCGCGCAGGACGAAACGAAGCGGAGGCGAACGTTGGAGCTACCTCAATGCCCGATTGGAAGCGGTCAGTGGCGGTCGTTTGACCTGTGCGGGGCCGCCAATCGGCAGGCCCCGCAGGCTGCTGCCTCAGTGGCCGTTGGCCGCGATCGAAACCGCCTCCCAATCCTTCCAGGTCTGGAGGCGCTTGGCGTAGATATCCACGATGGTCTTGGTTGGGGTGAGCCCGAAAAAGATCCGGGTCGGGGACTCGGCGGCATCGACGACCTGCAGGATCGCCGGACCCGTCGCCGTCGGTTCGCCAATGAACTCCGCGGGCAGGTTGGCCCAGATGTCTGCCTGGCCACGGCGCAGAGGGTCATACTGCGGCGCCGGGTTCGCGTGGACGGCCGAGCCCCTGCCCCAGTCGGTGGCATAGCCGCCCGGTTCCACCAAGGTCACTTTGATGCCGAACGGGGCAACCTCCTGCGCCAGCGACTCGGTGAGGCCTTCGACCGCCCACTTGGAGGCGTGATAGGCCCCCAGATTGGGGTAGGACATCAGGCCACCGATGCTGGACACCTGGATGATATGGCCATGCCCCTGCTTGCGCAGGATGGGCAAGACAGCCTGCGTGACGTTCAGCACACCGAAGAAATTCACTTCGAGCTGATCGCGCACCTGCTGCTCCGTGACTTCTTCGACCGCACCGAAAAGGCCGTAGCCCGCATTGTTGACGACAACGTCGAGACCACCAAATGTTTTGGCAGCCTGTCCGACAGCGGCAATTGCGGCGGCGCGATCGGTCACATCCAGCCGCAGGGGCAGGACCGCATCGCGGAATTGAGTGACGAGATCCTGCAAGGCCTCAGGCTGCCGGCTCGTCGCGGCAACCCTGTCGCCGCGCTTGAGTGCGGCTTCCGCCCACACTCGACCAAAGCCACGGTTGGCGCCTGTAATGAACCAGACTTTCGACATCGATCTACCTCATGGTTGCGTGCCATTGGGCACTTCTCTTGAGGTAGGCAGGCCCCCTGTCGAATTCATTTGCAGGTTGCGACAGAAAACTGGCGATGGGCGCCAATCTCTAGTTTAGGCGAGAGGCCTCGGTGTTCTGCTCGCGCCACCGTGCGGGGGTGACACCTTCCCATTCGCGGAAGGCGCGATAGAACGAGCTGGTATCCTGATACCCTAATAGATAGGCAATCTCATCAGCCGCGTTCGCGCCGCTGGCCAGCATTTCGCGACCGAGTTCCTGGCGGGAAGCCTCCAGTAGCAGCCTGAAACTTGTCCCAGATTCCGAAATACGGCGCTGCAGCGTGCGTTCGCTCATCCCCAGGACGTTGGCCACGTCCGATAGTTCGGGCTTGCCGCTGGCCAACCGCCGCTTCAGGACAATCTTCACTTGTTCTGGCAACGAGCTTTGCGCATCGATCTCGTCGAGCGAGGCCAACAGTGCCGGTGTAAGGATGGCGAGCAGCTCGGGGTTGTGCCCAGCGAACGGTCGATCCAGATCATCGGCACGCAGCACCAGCTGGTTCTTGGGCGCCCCGAAGGTTATTGGCGCTCCGAGGTACTCCTTGTGCGCTCGGGTCGTAGGGCCTTTTCGGGTCATGTCCACTCGCAGCGGGACGATGTGACGACCTATTCCGCGTCGTCCCAGTTCAAGGATTGCTGCAAACGTCACATCGACCGCTACGTCAGGCTCCGTGCCAACGGCGTGGATCCAGTCGAAGCTGACAAAAGCCTCACCATCACGTTCTATCACGTGCAGCTCTTCCGGGGTGCAAAGCCGCTTGAACCTGGCAAGACGGTTGAGGCCGTCACGGAAATCCTTGGCGAAGAAGGCCGACATGGTCGCGGGGGGATGGACCGATGTATCTGCCGCGACTGTGATATGCAGCCCGATCGCAGGGTCGCCCGACAGCTCCTCCAGTGCTTGCCAGAGTTCGAAGTATTGGGCGGTATTGACCCAAGCGTCTTCGGAAATGTGGAGGGTCGCAGGCAACCGAGCTTGCCTCAACAATGCCGCTGGTGAGATGCCAGCCCGCTCGACAGCGCGCCAAAAGGCCTGTGGGACTTTGCATCTGTCGATTGGTAGCCGTGTCATGGCAGTCTTTCACTCACCCGTAATGGCGGCATATGAGCGCCGCTGTCCTATCGTCGTCTAGCCCGGCCCCAGTTCGATCACAGCGTACCCGAATCCGCCACCGATCCAGTCATCCATCTGCCCTACCGGGTCGTCCACTGTGTGACCGGCAGGGTGGACCGTAACGGTTGCATGCTCAACTGCGTGGCGCTAGCGCGTCGGGCGGCGTGAGTGCTGGTGAGGACACTGCGCAGCTTAGCGGCCTGCTGGTCGATGGCCTGCGGGCCGTTGCCGGTGAGCAGCCGCACGGACGGCTCGTAGGCCAGTAGCGGGGCCGCGATGTTGAGGGAGGTCGCGAGTGTGAAGCCAGCTTCCTTGATGGCCGCGTCGACGAAGTAGGAGGTTCGGGTCTTTTTGCCGGGGACGCGTGGGTAGAGGAACCGCAGCGCGAACAGCTCGCCGATCGTGGGGACGGTCGAGATGGTGGCGGCGAGGAACGGGTTGTCGCTGACGAGGTAGGGGTGGCCCTGAGCGTCGATGCGCTGCCGGGTGGAGGTCACCGCCACAGGCGCGTGGCAGATCAGCGAGATGATGACGCCGTTCTCCCGGGCTATGTGGAGGGTTTCGCCGAGCCACGGGTTGTCACGGAAGTCGACCATGGGGGCGTGACCGCCGGGGGTGTGGATGAAGTCAAAGTCGGCGAAAGTGAACGGGTCGGCCGAGTCGCGGTGACGCTGGACGAGTTCCTGTAGCGAGTGGAAGGTGCCCTCGGGCAGCTTGTCGAGGCGGCGAACCAGTTCGGGGCGGTACTCGGCGAGCTCCGGCTCGCTGTTAGGCAATAGTTCGGAGACCGGGACCCGGCCGATGTGCCGCTCCAGCAGCTGAACTTCCTGCTCGCGGCGGGCGACCAACGCGGGGTGGCGCTGCCGGAAGCTGTTGACGTCGAACGAGCGGCGGCGCTGCTGCATACGGAGGGGGATGGTCATGGCGCCGGTCTTCTCGATGGATTGCACGGACAGCGCCATGCCGTTGATGTCGAGTTGAGGGGCGTTGCCGTCGGGGGTAGCGAAGGTGAACTCGTAGTCGTTCTCGAACTCCTTGAGCACTTGAGCCATCTCGACCAGGAAGAACCCGGTCGAGATCGACTTGACGTCGGCCGGTTCGGCCAGCGGCAGCTGGCGGCCGGACGAGATGAGGATCAGTGCGCGGCGCTTGGTGGTGGGCATGACTTGTTCCTTTCAATGCTTTCGGCCGGGGTGAGGGTCAGGCCGTCCCTGCCATTCATCGGCGGATTTAGGCACGCCTCCTGTCGCATTCACTTACAGGATGCGACAGAAAACTTGCGATGGCCGCCAATCTCTCGGTGTTCTGCTCGCGCCACTGTGCGGGGGTGACGCCTGTCACCTGAGCACGCGTCAGTACGCGCGGCTGGTCGACGAGTGGGGGACCGCGATTGGGCTGACACCTGAGGAGTACGGCACTCACTCGCTGCGCAGGACGAAAGCGTCGCTCATATACAAGGCGACCGGCAATCTACGAGCGATTCAGACTTTGCTCGGACATAGCAAGATCGAGAACACAGTTCGATGCCGGACGGGCGCAAAACTTTCCTGCGCCGGGCAACATATAGCTTTCCGGCCCTGCCAGATTGCCGAGGTCGAGACTACGCGTGTTGTAACCGCATCATAACACGAAAAAGCATCTGCGGATCGCCCGTTTCGCGAACCGTCTCGAGCGCCGCGGGTTCCTGAAGGTCCGCTTCTTAAGATCCGATCCTCGAAGCTGCCGGTCAACTACCGGCCCCAAGGTTACCAGTCAGCAGCGCGCATTTTGCAACCAAGTGGAATCACTTGGCGCCGCAGAAATGCGGCTATGACAAATAGATGGAGCGGGAGTTCAATTTGAACGTATCCCGCTCTGGTCGGGAGGGCGATAAGCCTGCACTTCGCCCGGCTTGCTCAGGCTCTGCAGGGAGCCAGGTGCGGCGCCGCCGATCCAGCCCAGCACCGAGCGGGCGAGTTCGGCGCCGGCCAGCCGGAAGTTCTCGTTGACGACCAGCAATTCGCTGCGAAACAGGTGCAGAAGCTCCGACGATTGTTTGGACACCACATCGACATCGCGGCCAAGCTTGAGGCCGGCGTCTTCGATGCCGGCGACGATGGCGAGCGTCGCGGCGGCGGCGCTGCTGATGAAACCGTCCGGGCGGCTTTCGCGGCGCATCAGCTGCGCCGTCCGCATTCTGATCTGCTCGATCGAATGATCGATCGAAACGGTGTTGAACGGAATCTCGCTGGCGCCGACCTCGCTCAGCGCATCGGCAAAGCCGGCGAGCGTGTGGCCGTGATAGGTCAGCTCGACCGGCGGCGCCAAGAGAGCCAGCCGGCGGCGGCCGAGGCCGGCCAGATGGCGCACCGCCTCGGCTGCGAAAGCGTAATTGTCGAAATCATGATAGGGATGGATCAGCCCCATGTCGGTGCGGCCATGCGTGGCAAAGGGGATGCCGCGCTCCAGCATATAACGGGCCCTCGGATCGTTCGGCTGCGTGCGCGAAATGATGACGCCGTCGGCTGAACCGGTTTCCACGAGGTAACGGATCGGGTCGAGCGGATCCTGCGAGCGTGAATAGGGCGTCACGATCAAGTGATAGGGCGTATCGGCAATGACTTCCGAAACACCGTAGATGATGTCCGAGACAAAGCTCATGATCTCGTGCTCGGTGTTGAGCACCAGGCTGATGACATTGGTCTTGCCGGTGCGCAGGCGGACGCCGGCACGGTTGGGCCGATAGCCGATTTGTTTGGCGACAAGCTGGACGCGACGCCTGGTCTCGGCGCCGATCTCGGGCGCGTCCTTCAGCGCGCGCGACACGGTGGTGACGCCCAGCCCGGTCATGAAGGCGAGCGTCTTCAGTGTCGGCCGGCCCTGCCCCGACGCTTCGTCGGCCTTCTCTTTTTGATGCCTGTTCATTCGTCCCGCCCCGTCAGGCGCATAGCAGTTGCCGGGCAGGCCGGCAATCGGCGGGCCGCGGGTACGCCGCGGGCCTTCACCGAATGAGACCGCTATATACTGAAACGTTACAGATTGTCACTGCCGTCGCGATATCACTGGTGATAGGCGCAAAACGAGCGGTACTCCGGTCGGCGCAAAAAAGAACGATTGAAACGGGCTTTTCCGGGTTTCTGGCGTCGCAGCATCGATTTTTTTGCAGCGCAACCTTGCTTGTTGCGGTGCGGTAGCTCGACAGGCCAGGTGATTTTATTCGCGCTTCGAAAAAATTTGATGCCGGATTTGCCTGAGGGGTTGCGCGTCCGAAGCAATTGCCGTATCCAAAATCTGTAACGTTTCAGATTCTGGGAGGAACGAAATGCGATACCAACTCATGACTGCTGCGCTGGCATTGACGACCGCGCTGCAATTCGCCGGCCCGGCGGCCGCGACGGATCTGGAAGTCACCCATTGGTGGACCTCCGGCGGCGAGGCGGCAGCGGTCGCCGAACTCGCCAAGGCTTTCGACGCAACCGGCAATCATTGGGTAGACGGCGCTATCGCCGGCTCCGGCGGCACGGCGCGGCCGATCATGATCAGCCGCATCACCGGCGGCGACCCGATGGGCGCGACCCAGTTCAATCATGGCCGGCAGGCGGAAGAATTGGTGCAGGCCGGGCTGATGCGCGACCTCACCGATCTCGCCACCAAGGAAAAGTGGACGGAAATCGTGCAGCCCAAGAGCCTGCTCGATGGCTGTACCCTCGACGGCAAAATCTATTGCGTGCCGGTCAATATCCACTCCTGGCAGTGGTTGTGGCTGTCGAACGCCGCCTTCGAAAAGGCCGGCGTGCCGGTGCCGAAGAACTGGAATGAATATGTCGCCGCGGCGCCCGCGCTTGAAAAAGCAGGCATCCAGCCGCTCGCGGTCGGCGGCCAGCCCTGGCAAGCCTCCGGCGCTTTCGACGTGCTGCTTGCGGCGGTCGGCGGCACCGATGCCTTCCTCAAGGTCTACAAGGACAAGGACGCGGAATTCGCCGCCGGGCCCGAAGTCGCCAAGGTCTTCAAGGCCGCGGACGACGCCCGCAAGATGGCGAAGAACACCAATGTGCAGGACTGGAACCAGGCCACCAATCTGGTCATCACCGGCAAGGCCGGCGGCCAGATCATGGGTGACTGGGCGCAGGGCGAGTTCCAGGTTGCCGGCCAGGTCGCCGGCAAGGACTATACTTGCCTTCCGGGCCTCGGTCTCAACGAGATGATCGCCACCGGCGGCGACGCTTTCTACTTCCCGCTGCTGAAGGATCCCGAAAAATCGAAGGCGCAGGAAGTGCTGGCCCACACACTGCTTGATCCCAAGACGCAGGTCGCCTTCAATCTCAAGAAGGGTTCGCTGCCGGTGCGCGGCGACGTCGACCTCAAGGCGGCGAACGACTGCATGAAGAAGGGCCTCGAAATCCTCGCCAAGGGCAATGTCATGCCTTGGACGGACCAGTTGCTTTCGCAGGATACGCAGAAGCAAAAGGAGGATCTGTTCTCCGAGTTCTTCGCCAAGCAGGACATGACCGTGGAAGATGCGCAGAAGCGCTTCGCCGCCATCGTCGGTTCGGCCGATTGAGCGATCGATCAAGCGCCTCACTCCCGCCCCTGCGAGCGCAGGGTCGGGAGCTCGGGTCAAGACCTCTTGACCCTCCCGCCCTTACCCGATCCAGCGCGGCTGTGCAGATGAGCAAGAGCGAACGCCCCAGCCAACTCTTTCGCAACCTCAATGCGAAAATCGCCTCGATCCCAATGATCTTCACCGCGCTGGTGATCTTCGTCGGCGGCACCGTCTGGACGGTGCTGTATTCCTTCACCAATTCCAAGTTGCTGCCGCGGCTGCACTTCGTCGGTCTCGACCAGTATTACCGGCTGTGGGCGACGCCGCGCTGGCTGATCTCGATCGAGAACCTGCTGATCTACGGCGTGCTGTCGCTGGTGTTCTCGCTGGTAATCGGTTTCCTGCTTGCTGCCCTGCTCGACCAGAAGATCCGGTTCGAGGACACATTCCGGACCATTTTCCTCTATCCCTTCGCCCTGTCCTTCATCGTCACCGGTCTCGTCTGGCAATGGCTGCTCAACCCCGAGTTCGGTGTCCAGGCAGTGGTGCGCAGCCTCGGCTGGACGAGCTTCAGCTTCAATCCGCTCTATGATTCCAGCATCGTCATCTACGGCATATTGATCGCCGCTCTCTGGCAAGGCACCGGGCTGATAATGTGCCTGATGCTGGCCGGCCTGCGCGGCATCGACGAGGATATCTGGAAGGCCGCGCGGGTCGACGGGATACCGACCTGGAAGACCTATCTGTTCATCATCATACCGATGATGCGGCCGGTCTTCATCACCACGCTGGTCATCGTCGCCTCCAACATTGTTCGCGTCTACGACCTTGTCGTCGCCCAGACCAGCGGCGGGCCCGGTATCGCCTCCGAAGTCCCGGCCAAATATGTCTATGATTACATGTTCTTCGCCCAGAACCTCGGCCAAGGGTTCGCCGCTTCGACGATGATGCTGCTGTCGGTGATCATCGTCATCGTGCCGTGGGCCTATCTCGAGTTCGGAGGCAAGAAGCGTGTCTGACCATGCCGTCTCATTGCCTGCCATTGGCGGCGCCGGCGGGCTCGAAGCCTACGGGCCGAGCGGACCGAAGCCGCGCCACACGTTCTCGCGCCGCAACATCTTCCTCTACGGCACGCTGATCGTGGTGGCGCTCTACTATCTTTTGCCGCTCTACGTCATGGTGGTGACATCGCTTAAAGGCATGCCTGAGATACGCCTTGGCAACATCTTCTCGCCGCCGATGGAGATCACCTTCGAGCCCTGGGTCAAGGCCTGGTCGAGCGCCTGCACCGGGCTCAACTGCGACGGGCTGTCGCGTGGCTTCTGGAATTCGGTGCGCATCACCATCCCGTCGGTGATCCTGTCGATCGCGCTCGCCTCGGTGAACGGCTATGCGCTGGCCAACTGGCGCTTCAAAGGGGCCGACACTTTCTTCATCATCCTGATCGTTGGCGCCTTCATCCCGTATCAGGTGATGATCTATCCGATCGTCATTATCCTGCGCGAGGTCGGCCTCTACGGCAGCCTCAGCGGCCTGGTGATCGTCCATTCCATCTTCGGCATGCCGATCCTCACGCTTTTGTTCCGCAACTACTTTACCTCCATGCCGGAGGAGCTGTTCCGGGCAGCGCGTGTCGACGGCGCCGGCTTCTGGGGCATCTATTTCCGCATCATGCTGCCGATGTCGCTGCCGATCTTCGTCGTCGCCATCATCCTGCAGGTGACCGGCATCTGGAACGACTTCCTGTTCGGCGTCGTCTACACCCGCCCCGACACCTATCCGATGACGGTGCAGCTCAACAACATCGTCAACTCGGTGCAAGGCGTGAAGGAATACAACGTCAACATGGCAGCCACCATCCTGACCGGCCTGGTGCCGCTGATCGTCTATTTCCTGTCCGGAAAATTGTTTGTGCGCGGCATCGCCGCCGGCGCGGTGAAAGGATGATGGCGATGAACGCAACCGGCAGTGTTGAGGTAAACGGCAGCAGCGGGGCAAACGGCACCAGCGTCTCGATCCAGAACCTGTCGCTGAATTTCGGCGCGATATCGGTGCTGCAGACGCTCAACCTCGATGTCGCAGAAGGCGAGTTCATCGTGCTGCTCGGCCCGTCCGGCTGCGGCAAGTCGACCCTGCTCAACTGCATTGCCGGGCTGCTGGACGTTTCCGAAGGCCGCATCTTCATCAAGGGCAAGAACGTCACCTGGGAAGAGCCCAAGGATCGCGGCATCGGCATGGTGTTCCAGTCCTACGCGCTCTATCCGCAGATGACGGTGGAGAAGAACCTGTCGTTTGGGCTGCGCGTTGCCGGCCTCGCCAAGGACGAGATCGCCAAGCGCATCGCCCGGGCCGCCGAGATCCTGCAGATCGAGCCGCTTTTGCATCGCAAGCCGGCGGCTCTGTCCGGTGGCCAGCGCCAGCGCGTGGCGATCGGGCGCGCACTTGTGCGTGACGTCGATGTCTTTCTGTTCGACGAGCCGCTCTCCAACCTCGACGCCAAGCTGCGCGCGGAATTGCGCGTCGAGATAAAGCTGCTGCATCGCAAGCTCGAGAACACCATGATCTACGTCACCCACGACCAGATCGAGGCGATGACGCTGGCCGACCGCATCGCGGTGATGAAGGGCGGCGTCATCCAGCAGCTCGATGCACCGCAGACCATCTATAACCGGCCGGTCAACCGGTTTGTCGCCGGCTTCCTCGGCTCGCCGGCGATGAACTTCCTCGACGGCAGGCTGGAGCAGGCGGACGGCGACTGGCACTTCGTCGCCGAGGATGTACGGATTCCGCTTGCCACCTATGCTTTCGAGAAGGACCCGGTGGCGGGGCCGGCCGTGTTCGGCATCCGCCCCGAGCACGTCGCGTTCAACAGCGGCACGGGATGGCCATTCGCAGCCACGGCAAGTGTCGAGGTCGTCGAGCCCATGGGTTCCGACACGCTGGTCTGGCTGAAGCTCGGCGGCCAGAATTTCACGGTACGGGTGACAGCCGAGCGCACGCCAAACAACGCCGAGGCGGTCGGCATCGGTTTTGATCCGATGCGCGCCTCGCTGTTCGACGCCGCCACAGGTAACCGCCTCTAGAGCAGATCTAGCCACCCAAGACTCTTCCATTCCCCCCAAGACTCATCCCCTCAAGACTAACCATCCACAAGAAAACGGACAGAGACGATGAACTGGTCATTCCAACTTTACAGTGCCCGCAATTTCCAGCCCTGGGAGGGCGTGCTCAAGATGCTGGGCGAGCTTGGTTACAGCCAAGTCGAAGGGTTCGGTGGTGTCTATGACGATCCCAAGGCATTCCGTGCGGAACTCGACAAGAACGGGCTTGCCATGCCGACCGGGCATTTCTCGATCGACGCGCTCGAGAAGGATTTCGATGGCGTGCGCAGGACGGCCGACGCGCTCGGCATCACGCTGCTCATCTGCCCGTTCCTGAACGCCGAGTTCAGGCCGGCCGACACAGCCGGCTGGCGCGGCTTCGGCGAACGCCTGGCCAAGGTCGGCGAGACGGCCAGGAAAGCCGGCTATGGCTTTGCCTGGCACAACCATGATTTCGAGTTCAAGGCGCTTGCCGACGGCTCGGTGCCGCAGGACCATATTCTGTCCTCGGCGCCTGACATCGGCTGGGAGATGGACGTCGCCTGGGTGGTGCGCGGCGGCGTCGATCCGCTGCCCTGGATCGAGAAGCACGGCAAGCGCATCGTCGCCGTCCACGTCAAGGACATGGCCAAGGCGGGCGAGGGACTCGACGAGGACGGCTGGTCGGATGTCGGCCACGGCACCATCGACTGGCCCGGCCTGATCAAGGCGCTGCGCGCCAAAAGCGCCGCAAAATACTACGTCATGGAACAGGACAATCCCAACGATATCGCGCGCTTCGCCCGCCGCTCGATCGCAGCCGCCAAGACCTATTAGGAGCACACCAGCATGGCAACAAAACTTGGCATCGGCGTCATCGGCTGCGGCAACATCTCGAAGGCGTATTTCTCGCTGGCGCCGCTGTTCCGTGGCATCGAGATGCGCGCCTGCGCCGACATCAACATGGAAGCGGCGAAAGCGCGGGCAAAAGAGTTCAAGCTGCGCGCCGAGACCGTCGAGGGGCTACTCAAGGCCGACGATATCGACATCATCGTCAACCTGACCATTCCGGCGGTGCATTACGAGGTGTCGAAGCAGATTCTCGACGCCGGCAAGCATGTTTATTCGGAGAAGCCCTTCGTGCTCTCGGTCAAGGAAGGGCTCGACCTGAAGAAACGGGCCGAAAGCAAGGGGCTGCGCATCGGTTCGGCGCCCGACACCTTCCTCGGCGGCGCGCACCAGCTTGTCCGCGACCTGATCGACACCGGCAGGCTCGGCAGGATCACCAGCGGCACCTGTCATGTGATGAGCCATGGGATGGAACATTGGCACCCCAATCCGGACTTCTTCTTCCAGCCGGGCGCCGGGCCGGTGCTCGATATCGGACCGTATTACATCACCAACCTGATCCAGCTGATCGGGCCGGTGAAGCAGGTCGCGGCTTTTGCTTCGATCCCGATGACGGAACGCATCATCAGCTCGAAGCCGCGCGCCGGCGAAAAGATCCCGGTCTCCACGCCGACGACGATCCATGGCGTGCTGGAATTCGAGAACGGCGCCGTGGTGACGCTCAACACCAGCTGGGATGTCTGGAGCCATGGCCACGCGCCGATGGAGCTCTATGGCGAGGCAGGCACGGTGTTCGTGCCGGATCCGAATTTCTTCGGCGGCGAGGTGCGCTACACCGAGGCCGCCAAGCCGGTGAAGAAGCTGCCGAAATGGCGGCATCCGTTCGGCGTGCCCAACGAGATGCATTCGCATGGCATGATGGCCAACTACCGCACCGCCGGCCTTGCCGACATGGCGATCGCGATTACCGAAGGCCGGCCGCACCGCTGCTCGATGGAACTGGCGCTGCATGCCGTCGATGTCATGACCGGCCTGTTGCGTTCTGGCGAGACCGGAAAGTTCGTCGCCATGCAGACCAGCTGCGAGCGGCCCGCGGCACTCGGCGTCAAGGCAGCGAAGGAGCTGCTGGCGAAGAAGAAAACGAAGTAGGCGGCGCACCTCCCAAGCACCGTAAAAGCCTCTCCCCGTTTGCGCGGGGAGAGGCTAAAGGTGCGGAAGGCTCGGCTGCCGTGCGTCGCGGCGACAGCCGTCGGGCTCGTTTCGATATGAGGATTTCCCATGCCCTATGTTCCCGCCGAGAACCGCTACGAAAAGATGGTCTACAATCGCTGCGGGCGGTCCGGCCTGAAGCTGCCGGCGATCTCGCTCGGGCTGTGGCACAATTTCGGCGATGACACGCCGCATAGAACCAAGCAGGCAATCACGCGCAAGGCCTTCGATCTCGGCATCACGCATTTCGATCTCGCCAACAATTACGGCCCGCCGCCCGGCTCGGCGGAGCGGGCCTTTGGCGAGATCCTGCGGACGGACTTTGCCGGTTATCGCGACGAGCTGATCATCTCGACCAAGGCCGGCTACGAAATGTGGGCAGGACCTTACGGCGAATGGGGCGGCCGCAAATATGTGCTGGCCAGCCTCGACCAGAGCCTGAAGCGGATGGGGCTCGATTATGTCGACATCTTCTATTCCCATCGCTTCGACCCCGACACCCCTCTGGAAGAGACGATGGGCGCGCTCGATCACGCGGTGCGCTCGGGCAAGGCGCTCTATGCCGGCATTTCCTCCTATAATTCACAGCGCACCCGCGAAGCCGCCGACATTTTGAAGCAGCTCGGCACGCCTTGCGTGATCCATCAGCCGAGCTATTCGATGCTTAACCGCTGGGTCGAGGACGACGGCCTGCTCGATACACTCGAGGGGCTTGGCGTCGGTTCCATCGTGTTCTCGCCGCTGGCACAAGGCATGCTGACCGACAAATATCTCGGCGGCATCCCCGATGGCAGCCGCGCCAGCCAGGGCAAGTCGCTGCGCCCGGCATTCATCAACGACAAATCGATCGCAAATATCGAGGCGCTGAACGTCATCGCCCGTCGCCGCGGCCAGACGCTGGCGCAGATGGCGCTGGCCTGGGTGTTGCGCCGGGGCAGGGTGACGTCGGCGCTGATCGGCGCCAGCCGGCCGGAACAGGTCGTGGATTGCGTCGGCGCGCTCGAGACGCTCGACTTCAGCGATGCCGAGCTCGCCGAGATCGACACCTTTGCACGCGAGTCGGACATCAATCTCTGGGCGACGTCGGCCGAGCGCAAGGGGCCGCCAAGGAAGTAGGCGGAGACGGTCCGCGGTCCGTTTTCATCGAAAGACGCGGCAGCGCAAACTGATAGCTGTCTTCGACACGGTGGCCAGCGGCTAACTTTCGGCTGCCTTGAGGTTCCGCGCGGCTTCTTCGAGTGCGGCTCTGTCGTTGCCGAGCCTGTCGATCAACTCTTGCGCCTGATCACCGGTTATCCCGGTGCGCATCGCCAGTGCCTCGACCGTCAGAACGTCGGAACTGGCGATCGTTCCAGCCGGACCGTGCTCGGCCGCGTCATCATCAGCCTGGCCGGTCATCGTCTCATCGTAGCCAAGCTCTTGCTTCGCCTGCTGCCAATGACGCTCATGCGCGCCATCCGGGCGGCCCTCGCGCATCCAGATTTCATAGGCTCGTTGCCGAATCTTTTCATGCCGATCGTTGTCCATGACGGCTCCTCCCTTGTGGCGTTTTCACCAACGCGGGGAGCGCCGGAACGATCCGATGTTCAAGCCGATTTCGCACACATGCCGGACAAATCCCGGGTTCTCACAGAACAAACACCGGACAGAATCGTTTTGCCGAGGAACCTGTACAGTGGGCCGACCGTTGAGCCGAGCCTTCCGCAAAGGAGATTACTATGGCCGACGACCCGAACGAATCCGCAGCACCGAAGATGACTCAACGTGAAGCTCAGGAAGCCCTGGAGAAGCAGGTCGCGCAGCTGAGGCGTGAGATCAACAAGATCAATCGGACCTTGGCCGAACGCGCGGAAGAGGCGATCGAAGAGGCCGGCGACTGGTATGACAGCGCTGCTGACCGCGCGTCCCGGACGGCGCAAGCCCTGCGCAACAGGGCGCAAACGGTTTCCGGGGTCGTCCAGGAGAATCCTGGCACAGTATCGTCCGCATTCATACTCGGAGCGGCAGTAGGGGCGCTACTGGGCCTCGCCTTGGCCGCCACAGACCAGCGCCGCGATCGCTGGTTCTAGTCCCGACCCCAGGTTTTGGGACAGAAACAGCGGGATTGCTCCCGCTGTTCATTGGTTCAGCAAGTGACGCCGGTCAGGGCGTCGCCGGCTTCTGCGCCGTGCCGAGGGCTTTGGGTGCTGCGGGCACGGGCGCTGCCGTTTTCATCTTCTCCTCGATCCAGCCGGTGTAATTGGCCAGCCGCGTGTAGATGCCGTAGGCGTTCTTGTGGCCGCAGGCGGTGCCGCCGTCGGCCGGACCTTCGCCCCAGCTGACGACGCCGACCTGCACCGGACCATCGGCGCCGGTCATGAACAGCGGTCCGCCGCTGTCGCCATTGCAGGCGTCGCGCTCGCCGCTGGCCGTTCCGGCGCAGATCATGTTGCCGGTCAGCGGATCCGCCATGTCGGCAGCAATCGCGTTGGCGGCCGCCTCGATGCCCCTTTCCGAATAACGCATGCGGCGGGCGAGCTCGCCGAGCGCTGCTTTCAAATCATGCGCATAAATCGCCTTGATGCCGCTGTTGCAGGTTGCGTTCGGCTGGAGGTCCAGGTCGGCGACCATCAGCGCGGTGGGAAATGTTCCGTCCTGCATCTTGCCCCAGCCGGTGACTGTCGTCTTGCCGGCGTCGGGGGTCGGCTCACTGGCAATTTTGATGGTCGGGGCATCGGCCGGCTCGGCCAGCCGGATCAGGCCGAGATCGTTGTCCAGCGTCTGCTCGCTGTAGCCCTCGTTGACGATGATCTCCACCGCCTTGTAGCGCTTGCCCTCGCTGAGATCGGTGGCGCCCGTGAGCACGGTGACCACATCAGGCGAAATCGGCTCGCCGTCGTCATTGAGGCAGTGCGCCGCGGTCAGCACCCATTGCGGCGCGATCAGGCTGCCGCCGCAGAACTGCGCATTCGCCTGCGAGGCCGGGCTTTTGTCCAGCTTGCCCGTGGTCAGCAATGCCACCTGGAACGGGTAGGCGCCCGTCTCGGCCTGCTTGCCGCCGTAGACGCGATCGGCGCCGTCGGGGTTCTCCGCCCTGGCCTTTGCCCTGGCCTCGGCCACGCGTTTCATCGGCGAGATCGCCGCCTCCGGCCGGGCGGCCGCGTCCGTGGCATGAACGGAATCAACGACCGGCAAGGCCGCCGCGATGCCGAGCAGCGCGGCGGCGGCAATCGGTCTGAACCTATGGATGATCTTCACCTCGAACCCCCTGAGACAATATTCCGACAGGTCAGCCACGGACGCATGATCCACTGAAATGGAACCGGCCGGTGAGATCATGCTCCAAGGCGGAGCGCGATCCGTCACAAAACCGAGCACCACTTTTGCTAATCGTGCTGTCGAACCAAGCCCGCCCAAATCCTATAGCCCCCCACGGGCTATGTGAAAGCAATTTGTCATTGCCAATGTTGGATTAATTTAGGCAGTATACCGTTGCGGGCATTTTTGGCGGGGACCTAAACTGGCTGCACTGAATAATGGCCCGGTAAAGGCGCCGGCAACCAATTTCATTTTTCGTCACCACCACGATCTCGACAATATTTCTCTATCTTGATCCAGTCCTTGCTGACTTTTGGGAGAGTCTCACCATGACAAAACTGACACATAGCATTATTGCGTCCGCGTTGCTTTCCACCGCAATGTGGGCGGTTCCTGCCTTGGCTGCCGATCCAGGCTCCGCCAATGCTGGCAACGGCGAAAGCATGCGGGACGTGACATCGGGCGATTACAAGCCCGGCCGGGCGAAACCGATCGCCCCGCCGAAACTGACCGACGACGAGGCCAACCGCGCCGCGCCGCTCGCCGACGAAGCAACGGCAGTCAAATCTTATGGCATCGTCGGCCGCTCCGCCGATGGCAAGGACATCAAGATCGACCCGAACGAGACGCTGAAGGACCTTGTCATCAAGGAAATGAACGCGCCCGCCGACGGGCAGAAGTCCGATAATTCCGGACTAAGCGGAGGCGAAGAGGCCGGCCGCCAGGTGTTCGGGACGGACGACCGCGAGCAGATCAAGAATACCAAAACCTACCCGTTCACCGCGATCGGCTATCTCGAAGGCAAATCGAAGAGCGGCAGCTATGGCAGCTGCTCGGCGACACTGATCGGCCCGCGCACGGTGCTCACCGCGGCGCACTGCCTCTACAGCCACGAGGACAAGGCCTGGCTCGACGATATCCTGTTCGTGCCGGCTCTCAATGGCAAGACCGCCGACGACGCTCCGTTCGGCGCCTTCACCTATGAAAGCGCCTATATCGTCCAGGGCTTCATCGACAATTACCAAGGCTTTTACGGCTCTGTCGTGCCGTGGGATCTCGGCATCGTCACTCTCAAGCAGGATGTCGGCACCAATCTCGGCTGGCTGGGCTATGCCAACTATGTGGATCTCGGCGATTTCACCGCCAACATCATCGGCTATCCCGGCGACAAGCCGATGGGCACGATGTGGAAGGCGACCTGCGAAGTGCACGCCGAAAACATCGCCACCGAGTATTTCCAGTACGACTGCGACACGTATCCAGGTTCGAGCGGCAGCTCGGTCTATGCCTATGACAATGGCTCCAAGCAGCGCGTCATCACCGGCGTGAACGTGGCCGAGAGCCCGGATGCCAATACCGCCGTGCGCCTGAACGCCATCAACGTCCAGTGGATCAACAGCCTGTACAAATAGGCCTGCAGAGTGCGCGCCGCGATCATCGGGGCGGGTTATCTATTTTAGCGGCATTTCTGCGACGCCAAATATGATCACACTTGGCTGCAAAATGCTCCAATCAAAGCCGGCGGCGGAGCATTTCCGTCGCCGGCTTTCGCATTTTCGGGGATTATCTGGATTGGGCCGGGGGTGGCGCCTGGCGGACATAGTTCTCGATTGGCAGGGCGAAGGTCGGCGAACCGGCCTTGCGCTCCTTGTCGATATAGTCGGCAAAATAGCTCCAGAACGAGGCGGCATAGTCGCGGAAATACGAGTCGGCGACCTGACGCGAGCAAAGCCTGCCTTCGACGCAGAAGGAAAGACGGTTGAGGAAATAGACGATGCGGTCGAAATTGTCGCTGAACTCGGCAAGCGGCATGTCGCCGCCGGTTGCGCTCATCGCCTCGATGCCGATGCGTTGCCGATAGACCTGTTCCTCGGTCGGCGTGGGATTGGCGCTGAGCAGATTGCCGTATTTGGCATTGAGCGTCGCCAGGCGTTGCTTGAGGGCCCGTTGCGCCTGCTGGTAATCCTTGCTTTCCCAGAGCTCGACCAGCGACATCGTCTGTTCGACACGCTTCTGCTCCTGGTTTGCCAGGAACTGGTAGACCGAAAAGATCAAGGTGAAGATGATCGCCAGCCGTACCAGCAATCCGGACCAGGCATAGACAAGCATGCGCCAGTCGCGATCGGTGAACGGGTTCGCCTCCTTCTTGACCTCGTGATTGCTCACCCAAGGCAGGCCTTCGACGGTTTCCGGCAGTGACGCCGGCTTCTTTTGCGGTACCGGCGCCGCCCCTGCCTGCTGCGTTGCGTCGCTCCCTGCTTTCGTCATCCGCAGCTGTCCAGTTCGATGATAGCTGACGGATCGAGCACGATGCCCGGCGTCTCCAGCTTCTTCTTCAGGCAATCCAGCTGCGCCCGCGAAACGATGAACTGCACGTCAGGCTCCACCTGCGGCTTGCCAGGCGACGGCAACGGCTCGACCACGCCACGTGAGGTGCAGCTGCTGAGATCGACGACGACGGCGGTGTTGCCGGTTTTGGCGATCTGGTCGTACTGATCGAGAAAGCAACTCGCCAGTTCGGAGTTGATGACGACCTCCTTGGCGCAAAGGCCGCAGATCTCGTCCGCCGAGGCATTGGCGGCCAGCAACAGCCCGGCGACAAGGCCGGCGGTTGTTGCGCGCCACGAAAATACCATCCTGTTCACGAACGCCCTCATCCGTTCCGTTCGGCCGCCGACAGCGGCGGTCGAAGAATGTTCATTATCAGCCGATCAGGCAAGAGGCCTGGCCGGGCGCTTGATCCCGCCTCAGGCGCGCGGCACCGTCTCCATCGGGAAGATCATCACGGCGCCCTTCGATGCCTTGTCGTCGGTGAGCCGCATGGCCGACCGCGTCGCCGGCGCCATGCCGATATCGGCCAGCATATCGGAGAAACTTGGCTGTCCCAGTCCGCGCGTTACCGAGACAACCCCCGCTTGCGCCAGGAAGCTCAGGTCCTGCTTCTCGCTCTGCGGCGGCGCCTCGGTCAAGACGGCGATCATCTGCTCCATGCCGAAGCTGGTGTCGGTGAATTTGAACAGGCCTTCCTCGAGCACGGCGCCCTCGGTCAGGCGCTCGGCAAGAAAATGCTGGATGGAATAGTCGGAGCCGACATAGAGCACGTTGATGTCAACCAGGTTGGTCGAGCCGTTCCAGACCAGCACATGCACCTGATCGTCGGGCGAAACACGCGGCACCGTCGACGGCTCGATAGGCTGCAGCGCGTCACTGTCCAGACGCTTGATCCGGAACTCGACGTCGACCTCTTCCGGCCGATAATCCGAAGCGGCGGCCAGCCTCGACAGGCCGATGGCGCGGAAGATTTTCGTCAGGTTCCTGGCCGCGGCGTCGATCAGCTTTTCGCGGCCGTCCGGATGAATGACGATCAGCGGCGGCTTGCTGCCATCCTTGAGCGTCATGTCGCCCGAAGCTGGCAGGAACCACAGCGCCGGCGCGTCGGTGGCGTCTTCTGCGGCGCCGGCAATGGCATTCTCGCGCAGCACGGCGAGACGCAGATCTGCGCTCTTGCCCGGCTCGACCAGCGCGATGTGGAACCCTGAGTTCTCCCTGGCCGCCAGATCGTCGAGAACCGAGTTCGCCAGCGCAGCCTCTTTCTCGAGGCCTTTGGCCGCTGCCGGCCGCGCGACCACGAGCTTGTAGTCGACGGCGAGCTCGGCGAGCCGGGCATAGGCATTGGCGGGGATGTCAGCCAGCTTGAGCGCCGGCTTGCCGCCGAACTCGACCGGCTGGACCCGGCTCTCCAGGTTCTTTGCCGATCGCACCTGGAGATAACCAAGCGCCTCGGACAGCGGCGACAGCGCCGACGGCAAGATTGCCAGCTTGCTGCCGGGGGTGAGGCGATGCAGCAGTCCGGCGCCGATGGTGGCTTTGTCGTCCTTGACGACGATCGGCCATTGCATGACCGCATCGGTCTTGTCGGTGCCGAAGACGCGTGCGTCGAGTTCTCCCTCGAACAGCGGCGTTGGCCGGGTGCGGCCGTCCGCCGAATATTGCTGCAGCACCGACTGACCGAGTTGGCGGTAGGTGATGTTGGGGTTCTCGGCCAGTTTCGACAGGATGGTGAAGGTGAACAGCCCGAAACGCGGCGCATCGGCCGTGCCCCTGGGCAGCGGCATCTCAGGCGTCGTCTCCACCGTCTGCGCCGCGTAGAAGGCGACCAATCTACCCTTGGTGGTCGGCTCGGCGCCGGTCGGCGCCAGCTTGAAGGCCGGCTTGCGCTGCCCGTCCTCGTCAAAGCCGCGCGGCGCGGCCGACGCAATCCCGTCATAGGCTTTCACCGCAGCCGCCCTGGCAGCATCGTCGCCGCCGACCAGATCGGCGAACTCGACCTTGCGTTCCAGCTCGTCGTCGACCTCGGCGGCGCGCGTCGCCGTGCCGGAATGGCAGCAGTCGAACACGGCCCAGATAAAGGCGCCCTTGTCGCGAATGGCGTCGAGCGCGGTGCCGATCTCGTTGTCGACCAGCGCATTGGGCACGCCCTGTTCGCGGTTGACCCATTTGTCGATGTCGGACGGCAAGAAAATTTCGTCGAGGCCGTCGGTCTCGTCGCCCTTGGTCGCCGCGGGCTGTTGCGCGCCGTGACCGGACAAATGCAGATAGACGAAATCATCACGCTGGACCTTGGCGGCAAGGTCGGCGAGTGCTGCCTTGATCGCCGCATGTGTCGGCGGTCCGTTGGCGCCTTCGACATCCTTGGCGAGCAGCGTGACGTTTTCGGCCAGGAATTTTACCGGCGCGGGCGTGTTCCCCAGGAGGTAATCGCGCACCAGGCCGGCATCGTTTTTCGGTCCGATCAGCCAGTTTTTCTTCGGCAGGTTCGGGTAATCGGTGCAGGCAACAAGCAGCGCATGGTAGGTGCGCGCCGCTGCGAATGCCCGAAACGGCACCAGGCCGGCAGCGGCCAGCGCAGACGTGCCGGCAAGCAGCGTCCGCCGCGTCACTTTGATCATGGTTGCTTCCCCAAGCCCGATCGAATTTCCAAGCACAGCCAGCCTGGCTGACGATTTTGTCAGTATTTTGAATATGGCGCCGCCGGCCAGCCGACCACCGGCTGCGAATAGAAACAGTAGCAAAAATAGCAGTTCGTCGCTATCTCAGTGCAAGAGGTCGAATTGCATGCGAACTGGCAGTGATCGGCACGGAGCGGCTTGGAACGGGATCATGGCGGCAAGGGATGTACTGACGAAGAACCAGCTTTGCGTTCTCGAGAAACTCGAGGCCGCCAGCGGGCCGCTCAGCGCCTATACGTTGCTCGACCAATTGCGCGAGCGCGGTTTTCGTGCACCGCTGCAGGTCTATCGGGCGCTCGACACGCTGGTGAAGTCCGGCTTCGTGCACAGGCTCGAAAGCCTCAATTCCTTCGTCGCCTGTGCCGAGCCGCACGACCACAGCCATTCGATGACGGCGTTTGCCATCTGCGACAGCTGCGGCCAGGTGACCGAGTTCTCCGACCACGATGTCGGCCACCGGCTCGACGAATGGGTGCGCTCGACCGGCTTCGCCGCCAAGAAGGCGGTGATCGAGTTCCGCGGCACCTGTGCGAAGTGTTTGGCTGAGGCGGCTTGAGGGCTTACTAAGCCGCGAGATGCTGGCGGGACAGCGCCCCCCTCTGTCCTGCCGGACATCTCCCCCACATGGGGGGAGATCGGCTAACATCCCGGCGTTTGCCACTTCCAATCGATGGTGCGCAGCGCCCAAGCTGCCAATCTCCCCCCTCGTGGGGGAGATGTCCGGCAGGACAGAGGGGGGCGCGACGAATCGCTACAGATTGCAGTTGATCGGCCCCGCCCTAATGCGCCTCTTCCCAGTTGTTGGCGGCGCGGGCGTCGACGTGCAGCGGCACCGACATCGATACCGCCGGCATGGCGGCGTTCTCCATGACGTGGCAGACGACGGGAATCGTCGCCTCGACCTCGGCTTCGGCCGTCTCGAAGACCAGTTCGTCATGCACCTGCAGCAGCATGCGGGCGGAAAGCTTCGCCTTCTCCAGCGCCTCGTCCATGCGGATCATGGCGCGACGGATGATGTCGGCGGCGGTGCCCTGCAGGCGTGCGTTGATCGAGGCGCGCTCGTTGAACGCCCGGATCGAGGGGTTTGACGATCTGATCTCCGGGTAGTGGATGCGGCGGCCGAAGATGGTCTCGACGAAGCCGTGCTCGCGCGCATAGGCCTTGGTGGCGTCGATATAGTCGCGGATGCCGGGGAAGCGCTCGAAATATTTCTTGATGTAGTCACCGGCTTCTTCGCGTGCGATCGACAGCTGGTTGGCGAGGCCAAAGGCCGAAATGCCGTAGATGATGCCGAAATTGATCGCCTTGGCACGGCGGCGCACTTCCGAAGGCATGCCCTCGACCGGCACGTTGAACATTTCCGAGGCGGTGATGGCGTGGATGTCGGCGCCGTCGGCGAAGGCCTGCTTGAGCTGCGGGATTTCGGCGACATGGGCGAGCACGCGCAATTCGATCTGGCTGTAGTCGGCGGAAACCAGCTTGTTGCCCTTGTCGGCGATGAAGGCCGTCCTGATCTTTCGCCCCTCGACGGTGCGCACCGGGATGTTCTGCAGATTGGGATCCGAGGACGACAGCCGGCCGGTCGTCGTCGCGGCAAGCGCGTAGGAGGTGTGGACGCGCTTGGTGTCGGGATGGATGAAGCCGGGCAGGGCATCGGTATAGGTCGATTTCAGCTTGGTCAGCTGGCGCCAATCGACGATCTTGCGCGGCAATTCGTGGCCTTCGGCGGCGAGGTCTTCGAGAAGCTGCGCCGAGGTTGACCATTGGCCGGTCTTGGTTTTCGAACCGCCGGGCAGGCCCATCCTGCCGAACAGGATGTCGCCGAGCTGTTTTGGCGAGCCGATGTTGATGCGCTCGCCGACCAGCTGGTAGATCTCGTCCTCGAGCCGCGCCGCACCTTGTGCCAGTTCGCCGGAGAGCCGCGACAGGATCTGCCGGTCGACGGAGATGCCGCGTTGTTCCATCCGTGCCAGGACTGGCACCAGCGGCCGTTCCAGCCGTTCATAGACCGAGACCAGGCCCTTGGCGGCAAGGCGTGGCTTCAGCACCTGCCAGAGCCTGAGCGCGACGTCGGCGTGCTCGGCGCCGTAAGCCGTCGCCTTGCCGAGGTCGGCCTGATCGAGGCCGACGAAGTTTCTTCCCGAACCGGCCAGTTCCTTCAGCGGAATGGTCGCGTGGCCGAGCCATTTATCGGCCAGCGCCTCCAGGCCATGGCCACCATGGGTGCCGGCCTCGAGCACGTAGGAGATCAGCATGGTGTCGTCATAGGGGCCGATCTCGATGCCATGACGGCTCATGACGACGAGGCGGTATTTCATGTCGTGCACGATCTTGAGGACAGATTTGTCCTCGAGCAGCGGCTTGAGCAACGCTAGTGCGTCGCGGATCGAGATCTGGTTGTCGACCGCGCCGCCGCCGAGCAGGTCGCCATTGCCGTTTTTATGGGCAAGCGGCACGTAGGCGGCATGGCCAGGCGCGACGGCCATGGCAAGGCCGATCAGTTCGGCCCGCATCGGATCGGGCGAGGAGGCCTTAACGTCGAAGGCGACGATGCCTCTCTCCATCGCCTCGGCGATCCAGGCCTTCAGCGTCGCGGCGTCGCGGATGCAGGCGTAGGCGCCGGTGTCGATCTTGCGGGCGGTCGCAGCCTCCAGGCGAAGCGCCGAAAGCAGCGATGGGGTGTCGCCTTGCTTGGCTTCGGCCGGGACTTCGGAAGCCGCTTCGTCCGACGGGGGTGCGCTCTCGGCGGCCGCGGGCACGCCAAAACCCATATCGGGGCCATGCGCGGTATCGGCACGCTCTATCGTGACGGCAGTGGCCGCAACGTCGCCCGCGTCGGTTCCGGTCGCTTCGGCGACGCGGCGGGTCAGCGTCGAGAATTCCATGGTCTTGAGAAAGCCGATCAGCCTGGGACCGTCCGGCGCGTGCAACACGAATTCGTCAAGCCCTTCGGTCACCGGCACGTCGTTCTTCAGCGTCACCAGATCACGCGAAATGCGCGCCTTGTCGGCGTTGGCGATGATCGATTCGCGCCGCTTGTCCTGCTTGATCTCGCCGGCGCGGGCGAGCAGCGTATCGAGGTCGCCGAACTGTTCGAGCAATTGCGCCGCCGTCTTCGGCCCGATGCCGGGCACGCCTGGCACATTGTCGACCGAATCGCCGGTCAGCGCCTGCAGGTCGATCATTTTCTCCGGCGGCACGCCCCACTTCTCGATCACCTCGGGAACGCCGATCTGGCGGTCCTTCATCGGGTCGTACATGGCAACCGTTGGGCCAACCAGTTGCATCAAATCCTTGTCGGAAGAGATGATGGTGGTGTCGGCGCCGGCTTCGCAGGCAAGCCGGCAATAGGTGGCGATCAGGTCGTCGGCCTCGTAGCCTTCCGTTTCGATGCATGGCAGGTTGAAGGCCCTGGTCGCCTGACGAATCAGGCCGAATTGCGGGATCAAATCTTCCGGCGGCGCCGAGCGGTTGGCCTTGTATTCGGGGTAGAGGTCGTTGCGGAAGGTTTTCGACGAATAGTCGAAGATCACGGCGAAATGCGTCGGCACGATGCCGACATCGGTGTTGCGGGCGTCCTGCGTCAGCTTCCAGACCATGTTGCAGAAGCCGAGCACGGCACTGGTCGGCAGCCCGTCGGACTTGCGCGTCAGCGGCGGCAGTGCGTGATAGGCGCGGAAGATGTAGCCGGAGCCGTCGATAAGGAAGAGATGATCGCCTTTTTTCATGGCACGAGGGATAGCGCGGCGCAGCGCCGCGGTCCATGCCAAAGGCGGCTTGTGGCAAGCGTTCCGGCAACACCCTGACAAATGGCGCGAGATCGGCCGACCCATGAGGGCTTGGCCGGAGCTTTGTTCGCTCACGCCTATGTTACGAAAGTGTAATTTTTGTGCCCTTGAATCGCCACGTTCGCAGACACAGATAAACGCCATCGGCAGTTTTCGCCGAAGTCCGGAGCAAGGCCCGTCCCCCGCCTATCCCGGACACTTGCGGCAGCCTATCCCCCCTCTCCGGGCTGCCGCATCGTTTCGAGTAAGGCCGCCGTGGTTCCCCCTCCACCACGGCGGCATTTTTTTGCCTTTCGACCCGATCCTGCCCGTGGCCCAACGTTCGCGGGCTTTCCGTTTGGCCGCATGGGCTCTAGATTCGCCGCCAGAATCGAAAGGCCCGCCTATGTCCGCAGTTTCCCCTGTCCTCGACCGCCTCGACAAGAACTTCGACCAGAGCCTGGAACGCCTGTTCGGCCTGCTCAGTATCAAGTCGATCTCCACCGATCCGGACTACGCGGCCTACTGCCGCAAGGCCGCCGAATGGCTGGTCGCCGAACTCAAGTTGATCGGCTTCGACGCCAGCGTGCGCGACACGCCAGGGCATCCGATGGTGGTCGCGCATCACGACGGGCCAGCCGGCGCGCCGCATCTGTTGTTTTACGGCCATTACGACGTGCAGCCGATCGATCCGATCGAGTTGTGGGAAAGCGACCCGTTCGCGCCGGCGGTCAAGGAGATCGAGCCCGGCCACAAGGTGATCACCGGCCGCGGCGCGGCCGACGACAAGGGTCAGCTGATGACCTTCGTCGAGGCCTGCCGCGCGTGGAAGCAGGTGCATGGCGGATTGCCGTGCCGAATCACGATCCTGTTCGAGGGCGAGGAGGAGTCCGGATCGCCGTCGCTGAAACCGTTTCTCGAGGCGAATGCGGACGAGCTCAAGGCCGATTTCGCGCTGGTCTGCGACACCGGCATGTGGGACCGCGATACGCCGTCGATCTGCGTCTCGCTGCGCGGGCTGGTCGGCGAGGAGATCACGGTGACGGCCGCCGACCGCGACCTGCATTCCGGGCTGTATGGCGGTGCGGCCGCCAATCCGATCCGCATCCTGGCAAAAATCCTGGCCGACATCCACGATGAGGATGGTCACGTCACCATTCCGGGTTTCTATGACGGCGTCGAGGAAACGCCCTCGCAGATATTGCAGTCGTGGCTGTCGCTGGGCGAGACCGCCGAGACCTTCCTCGGCCCGATCGGCCTGTCGATTCCGTCCGGCGAAAAGGGCCGCTCGGTGCTCGAACTGACCTGGGCGCGCCCGACGGCCGAGTTCAACGGCATCATCGGCGGCTATACCGGCAAGGGCTTCAAGACGGTGATCGCCGCGCAAGCCTCGGCAAAAGTCTCCTTCCGCCTCGTCCACAAACAGGATCCGGCAAAAATCCGCGCCGCCTTCCAGGCATTCGTCAGGCAGCGCGTTCCGGCCGACTGCTCGGTTGAATTCCATCCGCACGGCGCCTCGCCGGCGATCCAGCTTTCCTACGACTCGCCCTTTCTCGCCAAGGCCAAGCAGGCGCTGTCCGACGAGTGGCCGAAGCCGGCGGTGGTGACCGGCAGCGGCGGCTCGATCCCGGTGGTCGGCGATTTCCAGACCTATCTCGGCATGGAATCGCTGCTGGTCGGTTTCGGTCTTGACGACGACCGCATCCACTCGCCGAACGAGAAGTACGAGATGAGCTCTTTCCACAAGGGCCAGCGCTCCTGGGCGCGCATTCTCGAGGCGCTGACACGCTGAAATTGCGTCACAATCAACTTTGTGTTGATTTTTCACCGGATCACGGCAAGGACGGGCACGGCCCGTCGCGTATCGCTGCACGGGGCCGCGACCGGAGAAGACGATGAGCGACATACGTTTCCACAAAAACGATTTGCCCGGCCTGCTGCATTACGATGTCGGGGCGGTCGCTATCGACACCGAGACGCTCGGGCTGAACCCGCATCGCGACCGGCTCTGCGTCGTGCAGATCTCACCGGGCGACGGCTCGGCCGACGTCATCCAGATCGCGCCCGGCCAGAGGAAGGCGCCGAACCTCGTCAGCCTGCTGAAGAATCGCAGCATCACCAAGCTCTTCCACTACGGCCGCTTCGATCTCGCCGTACTCTACAACGCCTTTGGCGTCATGCCGGAGCCGGTGTTCTGCACCAAGATCGCGTCGCGGCTGACGCGCACCTACACCGACCGGCACGGGCTGAAGGACATCTGCTTCGAGCTTCTCGGGGTCGGCCTGTCGAAGGCGCAGCAATCCTCGGACTGGGCGGCCGAGACGCTGTCGCCCGAGCAGCTCGAATATGCCGCCTCCGACGTGCTCTACCTGCACCGGCTGCGCGACGTGCTGAGCGCGCGGCTGGCGCGCGACAACCGGACCAGGGAGGCCGATGCCTGCTTCCGCTTCCTGCCGACGCGTGCGAAACTCGACCTGATGGGCTGGGATGAGGAGGATATCTTCGCCCACAGCTAATGGCCTTCATGATAATTCTACTCCGGCGGCCATCTGGCGCAGTTTTCTCCGCTTCCGGTGCTCACGGACCCAAATGTCCGCTGCGCTCCGGTTCTCGAAAACCACGCCATATGTCTCGCCGGAGCGAATTCTCATAAAGGCCATCGGCCAGGAACCGAGGGCGCTTGTCCCGGCGCTCCGTTCGCTTCACCGGGAGGAATGGAAATGGCTGCGCGAAAACCGATCGAAACGGCACCCAAGGACGGTTCCAAGGTCACCGTCTACTGGCAGGATAGGGACGGCGTGATGAACGAAAGCATCGCGCAATACCGTTCGCTCGACCGGCTGAAGGCGGCCGGCGGCGACTGGGACGAAAGCGACGCCGGCTGGTGGGCCTATACGGACGGCCATACGCAAAAGAAGATCGAACCGATCAGCTGGCGGCCCGCCTCCGACGACCCGGACGCGGACGACTGAGGGTGGTCGCAACCGTCGAACTGAAGTGATTATTCTGAGGCGAAGCGTATTTTGTTCTTGCTTTGTGCCGGCAGCTATGCTATTAATCCCGCTATGGTGCTTATTGGCGCCAACGACCCGCCCGCCGAGGCGGGTTTTTTCGTTTCGGCTTTGGCACTGTCGCGGGCCGCGCGTGCTTCGCAAGTGATTGAATACAGTTTACTTCGATTTTTCCCGACTTAACCCGCCCTTAAATCGCCGCATCTAGTCTTCAACCCGAACGCCATAGGCATGGGGAAGACAGCACAGCGCATGGCGAACCGGAAAGACAGTCGCATCGAACCCAGCTTCGAGACATCGCCGGGGGCGAGGTCCTCGGCGGGTTTTTCGGTGAGCGAGGAGGACCGCGTCGTGCCGAGCAACCGTAACGCCTCTACTGCAAAGCGCAAATCGTCCAAGGCCAAGCCGTCGCGTGGCGGGCGCGGCAAAGGCCGGCGCGGCCTGTTCGGCGTGCTCGGCCGGCTGTTCTACTGGTGCTTCGTGCTGGCCATCTGGGGCGGCATCGCCACTGCCGGCATCGTCGTCTACTACGGCGCGAAGATGCCGGCGGCCACCACCTGGGCCATTCCCGACCGCGCGCCCAACATCAAGATCGTCTCGGTCGACGGCCAGCTGCTTGGCAATCGCGGCATGAGCGGCGGCGAGGCCGTCGGCCTGCACGAAATGTCGCCCTATATTCCCGAGGCCGTCATCGCCATCGAAGACCGCCGCTTCTATTCGCATTTCGGCATCGATCCGATCGGCCTTTCCCGGGCCATGGTGACCAATGTGCTCGGCGGGCATTTTTCGCAGGGCGGCTCGACGCTGACCCAGCAATTGGCCAAGAACCTGTTCCTCACGCCGGACCGCACGCTGGAACGCAAGGTGCAGGAAGTGCTTTTGGCGCTGTGGCTCGAGCACAAGCATACGAAGGACCAGATCCTCGAAATGTACCTCAACCGGGTCTATTTCGGCTCGGGCGCCTATGGCGTCGAAGCGGCCTCGCGCCGCTATTTCGGCAAGAGCGCGCGCGACGTCACGCTGTCGGAGGCGGCACTTCTCGCCGGTCTGCTCAAGGCGCCGTCGCGGCTGTCGCCGGCACGCGACCCAAAGGCGGCCGAGCAGCGCTCGCAGCTGGTGCTCGCCGCGATGCGCGACGAGGGCAAGATAAGCGCCAAGGAGATGACCACGGCGATGAGCGCGCCGGCGACGCGCGCGCCGTCCTACTGGACCGGCTCGGAAAACTATGTCGCCGATACGATCATGGAAGAACTGCCCGACCTGATCGGTGACGTGCGCCGCGACATCGTCGTCGACACGACCGTCGATCTGACGCTGCAGAAGCTCGCCGAGCAATCGATCCGCCGGCTGATCGACCAGAGCGGCAAGAAGCTCAATGTCAGCCAGGGCGCGCTGGTGTCGATCGACAATTCCGGCGCGGTGCGCGCCATGGTCGGCGGCTATGATTATTCGACCAGCCAGTTCGACCGCGCCTCGGAAGCGCGCCGCCAGCCGGGCTCGGCGTTCAAGCCGTTCGTCTATATGGCGGCGCTGGAATCCGGCCGTACGCCGGACAGCGTGCGCAATGACGCGCCGATCAAGATCGGCAACTGGACGCCCGACAATTACGGCGGCAAATATTTCGGCAAGGTGACGCTGGCGACGGCGCTGGCAAAATCGCTGAACTCGGTGGCCGCGCAGCTGACCATGGAAGTCGGACCGAATGCGGTGGTCGAGGCGGCGCACCGCATGGGCATCCAGTCCGAGCTGACGGCCAACACTTCGATCGCGCTGGGCACCTCGGAAGTGACGCCGCTGGAACTGACGTCGGCCTATGTTCCCTTCGCCAATGGCGGCTATAAGCCCGACATCCATTTCATCCGCCGCGTCACGACGAGCGACGGCAAGGTGCTCTACGAAAACAATGGCGGCGGTGCGCCGCGCGTCGTCAAGCCCGATGTCGTCGGCATGATGAACTCGATGATGACCGGCACGGTCGAGATCGGCACGGCCAGGAAGGCGGCGTTCGCCTGGCCGGCGGCCGGCAAGACCGGCACCAGCCAGAACTCGCGCGACGCCTGGTTCATCGGCTATACCGCCAACCTGACCACCGGCGTCTGGTTCGGCAATGATGACGGCAGCGCGATGAAGAAGGTCACCGGCGGCGCCTTGCCCGCGCAGGCCTGGCACGAGTTCATGGTCGCCGCGCATGAGGGCGTGCCGGTGCGGCCGCTGCCCGGAACCTGGAAATCGACGCCGCCCGACACCGTCGTCCCGGACGAGATACCGGCCGACACGGCACCGCCGGCGCCGGTCGCGTCCGTTGGCCAATCGGCGCCGCCTGCGGCAGCTACGCAGCCCGCTTCGCGTCCCGTGCGCCCTGCTGAGACGGTCGATGCCGGCGGCCTTGCCATGCCGGGCGTCGACAGTGCCACCGGATCGATCAAGCATCCGGTGCCGCCCGGCGAAGTTGGCGGCCCGGTCAAGAAGCGGCAGACCTCGATCCTGGACATTCTGACAGGCGGCTGAACGACAGGCCCCTCGCCACCGCTGCCGCGTTCCGCTACATCTCCCGCTTGGAGACGCGACATGGCTGAACCCGACACCAGAAAGACCATCGTGCTGACCGGCGCCAGCCGCGGCATCGGCCATGCCACGGTCAAGCGCTTTTCACGTGAAGGCTGGCGCGTCATCACCTGCTCGCGCCAGGCCTTTGCCGAGGACTGCCCGTGGCCGGCCGGCCCGGAAGACCACATCAAGGTCGACCTCGCCGACCAGGAAGATGTCGGCATCGCCATCTCCGAGATCCGCCACCGGCTGGAGGCGCATGGCGGGCAGTTGCACGCGCTGGTCAACAATGCCGGCATCTCGCCGAAGCTCAAGGACGGCAACAGCCGCATGAACTCGATCGACACGCCGATGCATGTCTGGCGCGACGTCTTCCAGGTGAATTTCTTCGCGCCGATCATGCTGGCGCGGGGCCTGTTCAAGGAGCTGGCGTCGGCCAAGGGTTCGATCGTCAACGTCACCTCGATCGCCGGCACCCGCGTGCATCCTTTCGCCGGCACCGCCTATGCGACCTCGAAGGCGGCACTCGGCTCGCTGACACGCGAGATGGCGCATGATTTCGGCCCGCACGGCATTCGCGTCAACGCGATTGCGCCGGGCGAGATCGACACCGCGATCCTGTCGCCGGGCACGGAAAAAATCGTCGGGACCATCCCGCTGAGACGGCTAGGCACCACGGCGGAAGTCGCCGACATCATCTTCTTCCTGTGCTCGCAGCAGGCGTCCTACGTGACCGGCTCAGAAATCCACATCAACGGCGGCCAGCACGTTTGAGCGGTTGGTTTGATCAATCGTTGACGCTGCCCTGGGGGAGAGGTTGAGGGACGCGCTGCCGACCATACGCAAGTTCCCTGTTGAATGCAGATGATCGGCACTCATCCTTGAACCACGGGCTGGAGTCTCGGCGACCTTGAATGTCTATCAGCCACCCTCACGCGCAGCACCAAGGCGACAGGACTTATGTTTGAGTTTGAGTGCAGACGCGGGCGGAGCCGCCCCAGCATTTGAATGGCGACTAATCAAGGCGCTTCGACAGCGCCACTATAGATGGCGAACGGTTAGCGAGCCGCCCCATTTCTCATTCAAGTATTCGCAAACCAATCTGCGGTGGCAATGATGCGGAGTGGCCTCGGAGCACAGGAGACATGTCCCATGAAACAGGTCCGGCTTAAGGCGTTTTTCAATCTGTCTTTCTGATATGAGTTTCAGAAATAATCTCTCATATTCAGACCAATCACCCTTATCTTTCTTGTAGGCTTTGAGTATGTTGTCGGTTGGTGCCAGCATCGGTACATGAACATATTCGGCATGACAAACTTCTTTCAAAAAATATGAAAGATCATCTGCCTTCGCAAACCCAGAAAGCTGTGATGTATTATGAAGGCGTACGTCAATTACCTTCTTTATACCGGATTTTTTCAATCTTTCGAAGAAATTTTTCGCTGTCGATTTTGTAAAACCGATCGTCGAGACTTCTATATTATCCAATATATTACTCCGCAGCCAAGGATTTCCCTGAGACTAGCTTTGTATCCACATATGCAACCTTCATAGCCCTTTGCCTGTACGCGAACGCGAGTCGTTTGTGGCTCGGATCAAAAAGATCGTCATCTGTCGCTCCTGCGAGTTCCAGCAACTTGGATTCAATATCGGATTGGCCGATAATTTGTCCGTTGGAAAGGATGTGTCTGACGGCTAAGCCTCGGTCGTTCAATGCTCGGCCAACCAGCAAGCATCGGTGGCAATCAAGCGGATCATGCTCCGAGCACATCATCGCAATGCGATGCTTCTTTGCCCCTTCAGCTATGAGCGCTAATCCCCGTTCAAAGTTCGGCGCTTTTGCCATCTTCTCATAGTCAGCAACGCCTTCACAAAAGAATCCTGTATTTGTCGGTCTGCCTCCGAGCGCTTCGCCCACGAACCTGTATTCTATCTGGTCCAGAGCCAACTCCTTTCTAAGAGAGTCACGATTAAAGTGAGGGAAATGGCGAGAGTACGGCGCGGACCTCACGTCGGCAACCGCCGTTACCGACGCTTGCCGCAATAGGTGAAGCAGCCGCTCATAAGTCAGTGTCGAATGCCCAATCGTAAGCACCTCTAGTTGGTCAGTCATCAGATCGCTTCTTTTTCAGATGCCTTCACATTACCGAATGGATTCAGCCAGTGCCGTTCCCGCACAGGCACCAGACTCTTACAGGAAATATAGGCCATTGACCTGTGAATAGCACGAGTTTGGCATCGCTGCGAAAGGCCGTGACAATCCAACCCGCACATGAATGCGCATGCTGGCCTGAGCATCGGCTTGCAAACCGGCTAAGCCTTGACCCTGCCAGCGGCTTTTGGCGGCGTCAGCAGGCACTGAAAGATCATACAGGTTGTTTCCAACGGTAATCCTAGATCGCAGCTGCGGCTTTGCAGGATCAAACGACTGGACATAAAACTGAATTTGGTTAGGTGCTATTTCAATCGCTCCTAGGGACCGCCCGTTGTAACCGATGGGTACGTGCGCCTTATTGGACGCGGCCCTTATCAAGCCGTTGTTAAAGGCGGCTTCGAGCGTCGGCGATATTCCTCCTGCTACGGCTTGAGCGGTTTGGGCCACCGTTTGTTGCGCCAACAACATAATTGGTTGTCCTGCGACTAAAATTCGGTCTTCCGTCGCATGTGGGAATTGAAAATTGGCAGCCGGCGCGTTTGCGTCAAACCTTACGATATTGCCTACCGCAAACGTTCTATTAGGTCCCGCATGTTGCCCGTCCCAAAACCTTGAAGGCTCATTCGCGGCGATAGCACCGGATGGTTCGGGTCGGATCATGCCGCCTCTGATCCGATCCCAGCCAGCGACGCAGTAGAGCGTGCCATAGCGAGTTACATCAGTCACAATGATCTCATAAGTAGTCATCATCCCCTCCCGCGGAAAATACTACCTCTTCCTAACAGAGTTAAAGTCCATGAGGCTACGCTTCTTTGGCTCCCTTCCTATTATCAACCGTTCTATTTTTTAGACACGGGCCGTACAAGTCCGGCGTCACCAACCGGCTTTTTCACGATTCTTCCTTGGAAGATTTCTGCGCGCGCCTTCGACGATCAGCCAGCCGACGGCGATGCGGCCGCGCTCGGTCTCGATCAGCCGCCGCTCCTGCAGGGCGCGCAACAGCACCACGGTCGAGGCCACGGAAAGCGCCAGGCCAAAGACCAGTCCCGCACCGATCGACCAGCCGAGCATCCAGGCAAGGCCGGCGCCGAGGGCTGTCGCGAAGCCGATCTGCACAATGGCGCCGGGCACGGCGATGGCGCGGACCGACAACAGGTCCTTCAGCGAGAAATGCAGGCCGACGCCGAACATCAGCAGGATGACGCCGATCTCGGCAAGTTCATTGGCGAGGCCGGCATCGGCGACGAAACCCGGCGTGTTCGGTCCAACCAGAACGCCGGCGATGAGATAGCCTACCAGCGGCGGCACGCGAAAACGGTTGGCAGGTGCGCCGAAGACGAAAGCCAGCCCCAGACCGGCGACGATGGTGGCGATAAGGGGCGTGTCATGCGGCATTGTCTATGGAGCGCCTTCAGGAATCGCGATGTCGGATATGCGCCGTCCAAAAGCCGCCGCCTTGGCAGTATGGAGGCTGGGACAGTCGCGAGACAACCCGCAATCCCCATGAAATCGATGACAAGGCAGCAAAAGACGGAGAGCCGGCAAGCGTTGCCACCCGGCGCGGCCTGCTCCAGGCAGGCGATTGATACGGAAAAGGGCTTATCCCGTTCGCGCAGGCAGACGCTGTTAATTGTGCATTGATAGAACTGGGATTCATCCGTTAGCAGACCGAAGCGGTCCTCGGGATGGAAGATGGGTGCGACGCATCAGGCACGATTCGCCAACCCGTGTCCTGTCAGATCGTGGCAGCCTCCTACTGCGCCACAGGCGTTTTTGAAGCCGGGCGCTTGCGGATGAGACAATCTTCGACAAAGACTTTGGGAAAGCGGAGAACCTTGGAGGAAGTATGGTTGAAATCGCCAATACGGCCGCAGAGCACATTGAGAGTTTCCATGCGGCTCTCGACGTTGTCGCGCGGGAGCGAAAATACCTGACCATGCTTGAAGCGTTCCCGCTTCCTGAGACACGCGATTTCGTTTTGAATATGATTAAGCAGCGAAACCCGCATATCGTGGCGACGGAAGGAGACCGCGTTGTGGGATGGTGCGACATCACCCGCCATTTCTTTCCATCCCACGCTCATCGCGGAAGTTTAGCGATGGGAATCATACCCGGTTTTCGTGGACAAGGATTGGGCCGTCGCCTTATCACCGCCGCCTTAGAAAAGGCTCTGCAAGAAAACTTCGTTCGCGTTGAACTCTCGTGCACGCCGATAATAGCCGGGCCATAACGCTGTATGAAAAAACTGGTTTCGTTACGGAAGGTGTCCTCAGGCGTAGCGTTTGCATTGATGGTCGCTATGTCGACACCATCTGCATGGCCGTGATGCTCGACGGTCAATGACGATGCTGGCGCATCCCGACCGACAGTACGTTTTGTCGCCGTGATCCGGCCCCCGGTCAGCTTTGAACCGATTGGAACGTGGCGAAGGAGGCCCATTTCGAGATCTTCCGGAGCGAGGCTTGGAGGGTGAACGTGCCGCCTTGTGTTTCTCTCCTCACCCTTGCGTCGGGGTGGGAGGGCGGAACGCTGCCCCTCATCCGCCTACCGGCACCTTCTCCCCGTAAGTGACAGGGAGAAGGGGCTTGGACGCAACGCTGGCAACCCCCTCTCCCCGTCTTTCACGGGGGGCCGAAGGACGGGCGAGACAAGCGGCTCGCCCCGGAATGGGTAAGGGTGAGGGGCAGCACAAACCTGATGCGATTGCCCTGGGCTGCTTCAGCCTCACGATCAATAAGGAATGTACGCACCGCCGATGCCCGATCAGGTCGCCTGCAGCAGGCTCTCGATATCGGGTATGCTGTGGTTGGTCAGCGTCTTTGGAATTTCGGCCGTTATCTTGTCGGTGACCTCCTTGTGCAGTTTCCGGCGCATGTCGCCCAGCACTGGCGGCGGTGCGATCAGCACGATCTCCTTGAAGGTGCCGCGATGCGCGAGCTTGTAGAGCCGGTCGGCAATCTCGTCGGCAAAACGCTCCTTGCCGAGGCGGTGCCAATCGGTGTCCTCGACCGCACTGCGGTGGACGGAAGGGCCGTCGCTGTAGCGGCCGGGGCGGTCCGTGCCTTGCTCTCGGGTTGCCGGATTTTCCTGCTCCATCTCGTGCACGACCTGAAGGTCGGGATATTGGACGTCTCCACGGTTCTCGAGGAACAGCGCCTTTTCGCCATCTGCCACCACGATCCACAGTCCGCGTTTCAGTCTGACGTTGCTCATGGGGCGCTCCTTTTTGATTTTTCAAGCCCATAGCCGGGCCTTTGCCGCAGGGGCATGACCGGGCTTGGCCCTATAGAGCAAACGCGTGCCGAGGCGTGAATGTTCCGGTACTCGGACCCGGTATCTCCGACAGGAGCCGGCGAGAGCGCCAGGCTGTCTTTGATGGCTCGGCTGGCATGCGGCGGCTTTAATCTACTAAATTGGTAGAAATTGGAAAAATCTGTTTTGTGGCTGGCTCGGCAAGCCGCTAGAAAGGCAGCGGATCAAGGGCCGCAACAGCAGCTTCAATCCGCTCCGCATCTGAATGTGGAATATTTTTCTCTTGACCGTTATGCTTGCAGAAAAGAGATTGCCTGCTACGAAGCGATGCGCGAGTGGGTGCCTTCTGGTTTTTCGCGCCCCCGCGTAGAACTGGCAAACGGTTCCAGGATTCCGCTCGTCATGCCGCAAGCCAAGCCTAAGCTCAATGCCTTTCCCGTCTTCATGCGGGTCGAGGGCGAAGCCGTCGCCATCGTCGGCGGCGGCGAGGAAGCGCTGGCCAAGGCGCGGCTGCTCGCTCAGTCGAGCGCTGTGCTGCGCATCGTCAGCGATGCCGCAAGCGCCGATCTGCTGGCCTGCATCGCCGAGACGGGCGCCACCCACATTGCCGACGCCTATAATGCAGCACATCTCAATGGTGCGGTGATGGTGTTTGCCGCCAGCGGCGATGAGGCGCTCGACCGCCGCGTTGCCGGGGATGCGCGCCGGCTGGGCATTCCGGTCAATGCCGTCGACCGGCCGGAGCTCTGCGATTTCTTCACGCCGGCACTGGTCAACCGCGCGCCGGTCGCCATTGCCATCGGCACGGAAGGTGCCGGCCCGGTGCTTGCGCAGATGCTGCGCAGCCGCATCGACCGCATGCTGTCGCCCTCGCTCGGGCCGCTAGCGGCACTTGCCGCGTCGTTTCGCGGCGCCGCCGAAAAGCTGCTGCCGAAGGGCAATGCCCGCCGCCGCTTCTGGAGCGATTTCTTTGGCGGCGCGCCGGCCCGTGCCGTGGAGGCCGGCGAGCTTTCGCAGGCGCATGATGCCGCCGTCGGCCTGCTGCTTTCGAACGAACCGGCATCGGGCCATATCGCGCTTGTAGGCGCCGGTCCCGGCGCCGAGGACCTTTTGACGCTGCGCGCCCATCGCCTGCTGATGGAAGCCGACGTGATCGTCCATGACGCGCTGGTGCCGGAGGCCATCGTCGCCATGGGCCGCCGCGATGCCGAACGCCTGCCGGTCGGCAAGCGCAAGGGCTGCCATTCCAAGAGCCAGGCCGAGATCAATGCGCTGCTGGTCGAGCTTGGCCACGCCGGCAAGCGCGCCGTGCGGCTGAAGTCCGGCGACCCGCTGGTGTTCGGCCGGGCCGGCGAGGAGATGGCGGCACTTCGCGATGCCGGCGTCGCCTACGAAGTGGTTCCGGGCGTCACCGCGGCCTTCGCCGCCGCCGCCGATTTCGAACTGCCGCTGACGTTGCGCGGCGTGTCGTCGTCGATGGTGTTCACCACCGGCCACGACCTCAAGGGAAATTCGCTGCCCGATTGGGCAAAGCTCGCCATTTCGGGCGCGACGGTCGCCGTCTATATGGGGCGCTCGGTCGCCGCCGAGGTCGCCGGCCGGCTGATCGAAGCCGGCCTGTCGCCGGACACGGCCGTCGCCGTGGTCGAGAATGCCAGTCTTGCCAACCGCCGCCGTTTCCACGGCACGCTCGCCGACCTGCCGTCGCTGGAGGCGCGCGCCGACCTCAGCGGCCCGGTGATGACGATCATCGGCGACGCCGTCGCCGGCGCCAATTTCGAACGGTCCGAGCCGCTGGCCGCACACAGGCAGGACAGCGTGGCCCGTGCTGCCGCGGAAGGAGTGAACCAATGAAAGTGCTGACCGCGAACCGTCTCGCCGACGGCATAGCCGTCTGGTACGCCAATGGCGGCTGGGCCGAGATCATCGACCATGCCGACATCGCCCATGACAAGGCGGCCGAGGACCGGCTGGAGGCGATCGGCGCCAAGGCCTCCGCCGACAACGAGGTGGTCGACGTCAATCTGATCGACGTGACTGTGGTCAACGGCACTGTCGAGGCGGTCCGGCTGCGCGAAAAGATCCGTGCCGCCGGCCCGACCACCCGCCACGATCTGGGCAAGCAGGCCCGTCCGCAGGCCGCACGCGCGGCATAGATGACACAAGCATGATCCCGATCGTGCTCGAACGAAGAAAATAACGGGCGGACGCGCCCGGAAAGACCTGAAAATGTACCGTTACGATGAGTTCGACCACGATTTCGTCAAGGCCCGCGTCGCCGAGTTCAGCGACCAGGTCGCACGGCGGCTTGCCGGCGAGATCACCGAGGACCAGTTCCGGCCGCTTCGGCTGATGAACGGCGTCTATCTACAGCTGCATGCCTATATGCTGCGCATCGCCGTGCCCTACGGCACGCTGAACAGCAAGCAACTGCGTATGCTCGGCCACATCGCCCGCAAATACGACAAGGGTTATGGCCATTTCACGACGCGCCAGAACATCCAGTTCAACTGGCCGGCGCTGTCGGACATTCCGGCGATCCTGGCGGATCTGGCAAGCGTCGAGATGCACGCCATCCAGACCAGCGGCAACTGCATTCGCAACGTCACCGCCGACCACTTCGCCGGCGCCGCCGCCGACGAGGTTGCCGATCCGCGCCCCTATGCCGAAATCCTGCGGCAATGGTCGTCGGTGCATCCGGAGTTCTCGTTCCTGCCGCGAAAGTTTAAGATCGCAGTGACCGGCGCCGAGCGCGACCGCGCCGCCATCCAGACGCACGACATCGGCCTGCATCTGAAGAAGAACGCCGCCGGCGACCTCGGTTTCGCCGTCTATGTCGGCGGCGGCCAGGGCCGCACGCCGATGGTCGCCAAGAAGATCCGCGACTTCCTGCCCGAAGCGGATCTGTTGTCCTACTGCACGGCGATCCTGCGCGTCTATAACCTCTATGGCCGGCGCGACAACAAGTTCAAGGCGCGCATCAAGATCCTGGTCCACGAGACCGGCGTCGAGGAGATCACCCGTCAGGTCGAGGCCGAATGGCAGGAGTTGAAAGACGCCGAGCTGAGGCTGCCGGAAGAAGACATCCGCGCCATCGACGCCTATTTCGCGCCGCCGGCGCTTGTCGACCGGCCGGAAGGCGACGAGGCGGTCAAGCTTGCCCGGCTCGACTCGAAGAGCTTTTCCGAATGGCTTGACCAGAATGTGGTCACCCATCGCCATCCCGACTATGCGGCGGTGACCATCTCGCTCAAGGGCATCGGCGAGACGCCGGGCGACGCGTCCGACAGCCAGATGGAAGCGGTCGCAGACATTGCCGAAAAATATTCCTTCGACGAGCTGCGCGTCAGTCACGAGCAGAACCTGATCCTGCCGCATGTGGCGCGTGCCGACCTCAAGGCGGTCTATGACACGCTTGTCGATATCGGGCTGGCGACGGCCAATTCCAACCTGATCAGCGACATCATCTCCTGCCCCGGCCTCGATTATTGCGCGCTGGCAACCGCGCGTTCCATTCCCGTGGCGCAGGAAATCTCGCGGCGCTTCGCCTCGCTGGAGCGCCAGCGCGAGATCGGCGAATTGAAGCTGAAGATTTCCGGGTGCATCAATGCCTGCGGCCATCACCATGTCGGCCATATCGGCATCCTCGGCGTCGAGAAGAAAGGCGCCGAGCTCTACCAGGTGACGCTCGGCGGCTCGGCCGACGAGAACACCTCGGTCGGCGAGATCATCGGCCGCGGCTTCAGTTCGGAAGAGATCACCGATGCCATCGAGCAGATCGTCGAGACCTATCTCGGGCTTCGGCTGGACAGAAACGAAAGATTTATCGACGCCTACCGCCGTGTCGGTCCCGCGCCGTTCAAGGAGGCGCTCTATGCTGGCGAAACCAAGGCCGCTTGACCGGATCATCGACGTCGAGGCCGGCATCGCCGCCGAAGCGGCGGGTCTCGACGCGCTCTATGGCCATCTAAAGCCGCTGGAGATTATCGAGCGGTCGGCCCGGGAATTCTTTCACGGCGAAATCGCCGCCGTCTCGTCCTTCGGCGCGGATTCGGCGGTGCTGCTGCACATGATCGCGGAGATCGACCGCACGCTGCCGGTGATCTTTCTCGACACCGGCAAGCATTTCGAGGAAACGCTCGGCTATCGTGACGCGCTGGTCGCCGATTTCGGGTTGACCGATATCCGGGTGATCAGGCCCGACGATGCGGCGCTGGCAAGGATCGACCCGACCGGCAATCTGAACGAGACCGATACCGACGCCTGCTGCGACGTGCGCAAGGTCGAGCCGCTGGCGCGCGGCGTCGAGCCGTTCCGCGCCTGGTTCACCGGACGCAAGCGCTTCCAGGCCGCGACCCGGGCAGCGCTTCCGGTGTTCGAGGCGGTCGGCTCGCGCATCCGCATCAATCCGCTGGCGCACTGGACGACATCAGACCAGGCCAGCTACATGCGCGCACATGCGCTGCGTGAAAACCCGCTCGTCGCCTATGGCTATCTGTCGATCGGCTGTTTCCCTTGCACGCAGCCGGTGCAGCCGGGCGACGACGCGCGCAGTGGCCGCTGGGCCGGGCACGCCAAGACCGAATGCGGCATCCATTTGTCGGGGCTGGAGAAGTCGCTGACCGATGCCTCACTTTAGGATATATTGATATTCAGGTGATGCCGGCCTGCAAACGGCGGCTTCCTGCGCTTCCGGCGCTCACGTACCCAAAAGTACGCTCCGCTCCGGTTCTCGGAAGCCACGCAGTTTGGTCGCTTCGCGCCCGCCTTCGGCTCCGGCTCGGCCTGACCTGAATCTCAACACCCCCTGAGGTGTTTTGCACTTTAGAACCTTGTGGACTTGGGAATTTCTTGATGAGCGAATTGATAGCGGAAAACGCCACCCGGCTGTGGACGCCGAATGGTTTTTGCGAGGACGAGTGGGTTCATGCCGAAAGCGCCGAGGCGCTGGTCGGCAATGGCCGCTTCATCCTGCCGCTGCAGGCGTTTCTCGGCCTCGATCGGGAGGTGCGGCGGTCGGCGAAGGAACGCATCGGCGTGCTGCTGCAGCCCGGCGATCAGCTCGAGAAGATCGCCGGCCTGCTCGACCAGCTGTCGCTGGTGGCGCTGGCCTTCCCGGCGTTCAATGACGGCCGCTCGTTCTCCAAGGGCGAATTGCTGCGCAGCCGTTACCATTTCACCGGCGCCATGCGCGCCACCGGGCAGGTGCTTATCGACCAGCTGCCGCACATGCTGCGCCTCGGCTTCGACGAATTCGAGATCTCGCACCCGGTGCTGCTGAAGCGGCTCGAGCAAGGCCGCACCGGCGGACTGCCGCTGTTCTACCAGCCGGCGGTGAAGCCGGAGGCCAAAGGCCCGAAATATTCCTGGCGGCGGGTGCGCGCCAGCTGATCTGCTCCAGGGGACCAGAAGCACGATCTGGTCGGACCACATTGCCGATTCGATCTTTTATTTTGCCCGTCCCCGTCTTAGGATAGGTCCATTATTTCGCGATCCGAATAAATGTGGCCAGAAGGGAGGAACCGGGTATGGCTGGCAAGAAGATATTGATGCTCGTTGGCGAGTTCAGCGAGGAATACGAGATTTTCGTCTTTGAACAGGCCATGCATGCGGTGGGCCATACGGTCCATGTCGTTTGCCCCGACAAGAAGGCCGGCGACATCCTGAAGACCTCGTTGCACGACTTCGAAGGCCACCAGACCTATACGGAAAAGCTCGGCCACGACTACATCCTCAACAAGACGTTTTCCGAGGTCAACCCGGCCGAATACGACGCCGTCTACGCGGCGGGCGGGCGCGGGCCGGAATATATCCGCATCGACAAGCGCGTGCAGGCGCTGGTGCGGCATTTCCATGAGGCCGGCAAGCCGATCTTCACCATCTGCCACGGCGTGCAGATCCTGATCGCGGTCGACGGCGTGGTGCGCGGCAGGGAAGTCGCGGCGCTGCAATATTGCGAGCCGGAAGTCACGCTGGCCGGGGGCATCTATATCGATGTTGCGCCGACCGGTGCCCATGTCGACGGCAATCTGGTGTCGGCCAAGGGCTGGCCGGGCCTTGCCGCCTTCATGCGCGAATGTCTGAAAGTGCTGGGCACCGAGATCCGCCAGGGAGAGATCCTGATGCGCGACCAACGCCAGGCGGCTTAAGCTCGGAATTTGGAGCCGCCGCGCCCCTAATGCATGTCGCGCAAAAGTGTGCAGCGGTTTTGCGATAACGGCATGCATAAACAAGAACTTAAAGCGCGTCGCATGAGGCCGGTCGAGCGCGACGCGCTTTAGGTGCGGCGGTGCGTCTACACGGCCATCCGCGCTTCGCGGAACGAGACCAGCTTGCTGCGGCTCTCGTCCCATAGCGCCAGCTTGACGCAGCGCAGGCTGTCGAGAAGCGTGACGCGGCCGATCTCACGCAACTCCGGATAGTCCCTCAGCACTTCCGGAAGCCGGTAACACGGCACTTTGGCCGAGAGGTGGTGCACATGGTGGACGCCGATATTGCCGGTGATCCAGTTCAGAACCGGTGGCAGGTCGTAATAGGACGAGCCGTGCAGGGCAGCGTGCTGGAATTCCCACTCGGAGTCCTTTGTCCACTCCGTTTCCTCGAACTGATGCTGGACGTAGAACAGCCAGATGCCGGCCGATCCGGCGAGAATGACGATCGGCAGATGCACGACCAGGAACGCGCCGGGGCCGACGAACCAGATGAGCAGAGCGGCGATGACGGCGATGGCGAGGTTGGTGGACATCGACGACACCCAAGGGGTGAGGCCGCCCCGCATCATGCCCAAGGGCAGTCTCTGCTCGAAAATGAAAATCCATATCGGGCCAAGGCCGAACATCACCAGCGGATGGCGATAGAGGCGATAGGCGAGCCGGCCCCGCCACGACAGTTGCCGGTATTCGGCGACGGTCAGTGTCTTGATGTCGCCGGTGCCGCGCTCGTCGAGATTGCCGGCGCTGGCGTGATGGGTTGCGTGGGCGCGGCGCCAGCAATCGTAGGGCGTCAGCGTCAGCACGCCAAGGACGCGGCCGATCCAGTCGTCGGCATAGCGATTGGCAAAGAAGGAGCCGTGACCGCAATCGTGCTGGATCATAAAGATCCGCACCAGAAAGCCGGCGGCCGGAAGGATGAGGACCAGACCCCACCAATGGCCATAGGCATAGGCGGCCGAGGACAGCGCCCATAACGTGGCGAAAGGGATGAGGGTGATGGCGAGTTCGACAGCGCTGCGACGTCTGTCGGGCTTTTTATAGCGCGACAGGATTTTCAACCAGGCGCGCTTGCTGTTTGCCACAGCTTCGGGGGAAATCATGTTCATCATGAAACATAGGCGGAGCAGGGCGCTGCCGCAAGACGGAGATCACGCAAAGTTACTGCGCGTAAACGTCGCGCGATGGCAACCGGCCACAATTGCCGGTCGCGTCCCTGGCAACGGCGCCTACCGACGGCGCCCGCCTGCGACCACCTTGGCTTCCACGCCGTCCAGGCGGTCGAGCAATTCCTTCAGACGGTCGGGAATATCGGACTCGGTGCGGAAGGCCGGCAAGGTGCGCAGAAAGCGCTTGGTCGCTTCGGTGCCGAGCTGGCGCCGGATATCGGCGGCGAGCCCGTTGCGTTTTTCGCCGTTCCTGCGGGGCATCATCTCAAAATCCTGTGTCGGCTTCGAAACTCTTCCAAGGGAGGAATGGTTCCCGCATTGTAGTAGCCTGGCAAGCAAAGCCGGCGGTTACGGTAAAGTTTGAATTAAATCGAAAGGTTTGCGCCGTCCGCCATCGAGCCGCAACAGCGGCTGCAGTATCGCTTGCCCCTTGATTTTTGGCCGCTAAACCTCGATATCGGGCGCAAATCCACACCATTTGAAAATGACGGGAAACGGCGATGAGCGACCAGGCAAAAGACGAACGCGCGCCCGATGAAGCCGAGAAGACCGAGGCTGCCGCGGAGCCAAGGGAAGGCGGCGTCGACGGCGACTATGAAGCGCTTGTGCGGCTACTGAAGGAAAACGAAGAGCTGAAGGATCGCGCGCTGCGCGTGGCGGCCGACATGGAGAATTTGCGCCGCCGCACCGCCCGAGACGTCCACGATGCGCGCGCCTATGCGGTCGCCAATTTTGCCCGCGACATGCTGTCGGTATCAGACAATCTGCGCCGTGCGCTGGATGCCATCCCGGAGGAGGCCAAGGCGTCGGGTGATGCCGGCTTCAAGGCGCTGATCGACGGCGTCGAGATCACCGAGCGCGCCATGCTGTCGGCGCTGGAGCGCCACGGCGTGAAGAAGCTCGAGCCCGAGGGGGAGAAATTCGATCCGAATTTCCACCAGGCGATGTTCGAGGTGCCCAATCCCGACGTGCCGGCCAACACGGTCGTCCAGGTCGTGCAGCCCGGCTATTCGATCGGCGAGCGCGTGCTGCGGCCGGCCATGGTCGGCGTCGCCAAGGGCGGCCCCAAGCATGTGGCAAGCGAAGCGCCGGTGGAGCCGGGGCCGGTGAACGAGCAGGCTGAGAAGGATGCGTGAACTGGGAGTAGGGCTCCGTTAGCCAGCAACCGCCATCAAAGCGTGAGGGATGATCGACCGCCCCCAACCTATCCGATTTCAGGGCGATCAAACAGTTCGCCGTGCAGGCTTTCCTGCCCTCAGCTCAGCAGTTCACAGCCATAGCGGCGGACCACGTCGGGGAATGTCTCCATGTCCGGCATTCCTTCGCCGTCCGGAGGAATGCGCCTGTCGGCGGTGGGCACACTGGTCGCCCTCAGAAGTTCCTCGAAACCGCCAGGCGTGAAGAAGAACAGCATCCGGGCCGGCCCACGCTTGACCGTATAGCGGTGCGGCACATCGCGTGGCCCGGAACTGTCAGGAATTCTGTGCGCGAGGCCGGTTTCGTCATTGGCTGACGAACCTTTCGCCGAAGACGACGGCGAACTGGGTCTTGGCCTCGAACCATTCGC